>CAYMND010000233.1:0-5027 GCA_964391685.1 uncultured Clostridia bacterium
TGATCCGGTCGGATGATTTCGACCCCGGTTTCCAGGGCCAGTGCCATGAGGACGGAGTCGTTGCGGAAAGTACCTCCCTGGACGATGACCTTTTGGCCCAGGTCGGCGGCGGTGGAGAGTTTGAGGACTTTGTAAAGCGCGTTGCGGATCACCGAATAGGCCAGACCGGCGGAGAGGTCGCCGCAGTCAGCCCCGTTTCGTTGAGCCTCCTTGATCTTGGAGTTCATGAAAACGGTGCAGCGGGTTCCCAGGTCGACTGGATGGGCCGATTCACGTCCCAGGCGGCAGAATTCTTCGAGAGAGATATTCAGGGAATCGGCGAATGTCTGCAGAAAAGTGCCGCATCCGGAAGAACAGGCTTCGTTGAGTACGATTTTGTCGATCTGTCCTTCCCGAAACCGGATATACTTCATGTCCTGACCGCCGATATCCAGAATCGCTTCCACGTTCGGAAAAATGGTTCGGGCTGCCTGGGCGTGTGCAAGGGTTTCGACCTCGCTCATGTCGATGCCCAGTGCGGCCTTGAGCAGGGACTCTCCGTAACCCGTGACCCCCGTGTTGGCGATGATCGAACCGCTGGGAAGAGCCGCATTCATCTCCTTCAGCAGCTGTACAACCGTGTTCAGTGAGGAAATGCCGTTATCGTGATATCTTTGAAATACGATGCGTCCGCGGTCGTCGCAGAGGCACAATTTACTCGTGGTGGAGCCGCAGTCGATCCCGAGAAAAAAGGGGCCGTCCGCCTGGGTCCATTCGATGACCGGTAATGTGAATTCCTTGATATTCGCCGGGAGGCCATGCCCGGATGTCAACGGAGGAAGATGCTTCTCGGAGTTCATCAACGAACGGTTTCTGATGGAGGCTTTCAGCCTGTCTTGAAGGGTATCGAAGGGAATGAAGGGGAGGTCCGGTCTGGATTGAGAGGAAAGAATGCACCCGTAGGCGACGGCAAATAGATCGTGTTTTATGGCCGCAACATCCCGGTCTTCCAGTTTCAGGTGATCGGTGAACAGGCGTTTCAGTGTCGGCAGATAATGAAAGGGGCCACCGAGAAAGGCCAGTGGCCCCTCGATACGGCGACCGAAACCGAGACCGCTCACCGTCTGCAGTACCACCGCTTTCATTACGGAACGGGCCACCTCGGGTAGAGAAACCCCCCGTGAGAGAAGACCCTGGACATCACTTTTGGCAAAGACGCCGCAACGGGAAGCGATGGCGTGACTGATTTCGGTCTGCGCCGCCAACCGATCCAGTTCCACAGGATTCAATTTCAACAGGGAGACCATCTGGTCGATGAACGCTCCGGTGCCTCCGGCGCAGGTGCCGTTCATGCGCTGCTCGGGCTGAGGTTCAAAAAATATGATCTTGGCGTCTTCTCCTCCCAGTTCGATGGCGGTACGGAGTTGAGGGGCCCAGGAACGAAGGGCCAGGGATGCGGCGAACACTTCCTGCTGATGCTCCATTTCCATTGCCTGGGACAGGAGGTACCCGGCTGTTCCGCTTACGATCGTTCGCAATCGGAATGGTCCAAGGCAGGCTCCGGCTTTTTCGAGCAGGAGGAGCAGGCAGCCGAGCGGATCGGAGCGGTGACGTTCGTACGCACTGAACAGAATTTCACCGCCCGGTGAACAAATCAACAGTTTGAGTGTTACGGAACCGGCATCGATTCCGGCAAGGAGTTGTGGCGAACTCATGATTTCTCGGGAAGCCTCTGGCGTTTTGTACGACAATATTGTAGCGGCGAGCGGGCTTTGAGTCAAGGATCAGATTGACAGTAGAACGAAGCGATATTACTATTTCATAGAATAATATGTCGGTCTACCTCGGAATAGAAACAAAAGAATCGCTGGCCCTCAAATTGCAGGACCCTTTCCATGAACAGGGGTTCCAAATCGAGGCACTTCGTCGGGAAGCTCTGGATTATCTGAACCGGGAGGAAATGACTCGGGCGGCGGTTTTGGATACCCGCATGCGGGAATCCGTCAGTCAGGAAGAGGCCTTTTGTTATTTCAGAAGCAAAGAACGTCTCAACAACACCAAGCTGATCATCCAGTATCTGGTCAAGTTCTGTGATGGCCTGCCGGACGAAGCCGACATCATGGACGATATCGTCAATCCCTTTGAACAGATGAGAGAATTCACCGCCTTTCATATCCATCAGCTCGAAGAGAAGGACGTCGTGGACGCCATATTGAGAGAGCATGAACAACTGGGACTGCTCAAAGAGTCCAACCGCTGGTATTATCTGGGACAGGTCCGCAAGTGTCATCAGGAGATGCAGCGGATACTCGAACGGGCGATTCTGCCGAATGCGGACGGGTACACCGCCCTGTTTACCGTGTTGAGGGACATATCACGGTTCTGGTTTTCAGTGCGCAATGACAATCTGAAGCGATGCCGTCGTTCCGATATGTTCATCTATCAGTTCAGTGCGTATCTTCTGAAGAGAGCAGACAAGGCGTCGCGGTGAGGGCTGGACGGGGGGCTTGAGAAACGGGATTCGACGCCATGGAATGTGGTATAATCAAACGCCATGATCCCCTTGAAAATCTCCGATCACGTCTTTGCCTCACCACTGGCTCTTGCGCCCATGGCCGGTTTCACCGATATTATCTGGCGCAAACTGCTGGATGAACTCGGCGGTATCGCCTTCATGGTCACGGAGTTGATTTCGGCCGAAGCCATATGCCGCAAGAGTACCAGAACTCGGGAGATGATCGAGGAGTTCAAGGGAAAGACACCTCAGTTCATCCAGCTTTTCGGATCGGACGCCGAGGCCTTGTGTCAGGCGGCCCGGATTGTCGAGAGCGAGACCGGGTACGCCGGAATCGATCTCAATATCGGATGTCCGGCCCGCAAGGTGATCAAAAAAGGAGCCGGATCGGCCCTCCTGCGGGATCTTCCCCGTTTGGCCCGGATGGTTCGGCAGGTACGGCGAGAAGTCAAGGGAATCCTGACGGCGAAGATCCGTCTCGGATTGACCGAAGCGACCGCCAGGGAAACAGCCGGGATGCTGCAGGATGAGGGAATTGACGCTTTGGCGGTTCATTTCCGTTTACAGCAACAGGGCTACAACACTCCGGCCGACTGGTCGCATGCGGAGGAAATCAGAGCCCAACTGCGCATTCCTCTGATCGGAAACGGTGATATATTCGATGAGGACACGGCCAGGATGCGCCTGGAGAGTGTTGACGGTCTGCTGATCGGCCGGGCCTCCATGGGGGATCCGTTGCTGTTCGCCCGGATGAGCTCTATGACGCCGTTGCCGGATCTCAAGCGGGTGATGCAGCGTTTTTTTGAACTGACCGCCTTCTACCTGCCGCCTGAAAGACGTGTCAATCGACTGAAGGCACAATCCAGATTTCTCAAAGGGCGCCGCCGCAGCTGCCGGTATCTGCGCAATCGAATCAACGAGTCGAAGGAATTCAACGAGGCCTGTGAAAACATCCTGGCCCTGATCGAAGAGCAGGAGGTTTCACCTGATGTCTGATCGATCCGCTGTTGTGGCCATGAGCGGAGGCAAGGATTCCTCGGCGGCGGTACTCGTTCTGCAGCGGCAGGGCTACGAGGTTTCCGCGGTCACCATGGCCTTGGGACTCGATGATGAGCAGGAGAGGATCGGGAAGCTGAAACGCCTTTGTGAAGTGTTGAAGGTGCCGTTGCAGGTGGTGGAATTCAGTGGAGTGTTTGAACGGTTTGTCCGGTTCCCGTTTGCATCGGCTTATCTGTCCGACAGGACGCCCAATCCCTGCTCCCAATGCAATCGGGAGATCAAGTTCGGACGCTTCATGAGAGAAGCTCTGCGGATCAGCGGAGCGAAGGTCTATGCCACTGGTCATTACGCTTCCGTACGAACTCTGGATGGAAGGCTTCTGCTATGCGAACCGTACGAACAGCGCAAGAGTCAGATTTATTTTTTAGCGACGATAGAGCCCGGATGCCTGACAAACGTTCTGTTTCCTCTGGCCGAAAAGAGCCTGGACGAAGTCCGCGATTTGACCCGTGATCTCCCACTGGTCAACCGCAAGGAGAGTCAGAACGCCTGTTTCCTGGAAGGACGGAAACTGACGGAATATCTGGAAAGTGAACTGGCTCCGGATGCGGTGGCTTCCGGAGACATCGTCGATACAAAAGGGACCGTCATCGGAAAGCACGAAGGTCTGGTGCACTATACGGTCGGACAGCGGAGGGGAGTCGGTTTTGCCGGTGGCAGACGTCTCTACGTCATCGCCAAGGACGGTCGCAGCAATCGGCTGGTCCTGGGGGAAAAAGAAGATCTGCTGAGCCGCGGGTTCCGGGTGATCTTTCCGGTATACTGGCGTCCTTTGGCTCAGGGCGAAATCGTGGAGGTGAAAATCCGGTACCAGACACCGGCTTTGCTGGCGAAGGTTGTGAAAGCCGGACATGAAGGCTTTTCATTGGAACTCCCCAAGCCGGCTATGTCCGTAACACCGGGACAGATTGCGGTTCTGTATCAGGATCACTCTGTCGTGGCAGCTGGAGAGATCGCATGATTTGTCGGATCATGGATCGCTGGGGGAGCAGGTTGATTTGTAGCCTGTTTTCCGGTATAAACAAGCTTGTTTTTCATCGAAAAGAAATCTGAATGAAAGATATAGAACATTCTTGGCACTTGTATCGAGAGAAGCTCGATGATTCGCTGCTTATGGGGATTGATCCCCAGGAGAGCCGTTTGGCTGCCGCCATGCACTACAGTCTGTCCGTAAAAGGAAAAAGACTGCGTCCGATGTTGTTCTTTACCACAATCGACGCCTTGAACGAGGATCCTCTGCGGTATATCGATGTCGCAGCCTGTATCGAGATCATACACACCTATTCGTTGATACACGACGATCTGCCCTGCATGGACAACGACGATTTCCGGCGGGGTATGCCCACCGTGCACCGCCAGTTCGATGAGGCCATGGCCCTGCTGGCCGGGGACACTTTATTGACCTGGGCTTTCGAACGCCTGGCCAATGCAGGTGAAGTTGATGATCATCAGAAAGTCGCCCTGATCAGTCTGA
>CAYMND010000234.1:0-5022 GCA_964391685.1 uncultured Clostridia bacterium
TTGGGGCTGGCTGAACTGCCGAACAGATCTGGCTGTACAGAGGGAAAATGATTCTTGATGCATCATGGTACGAGGGGCGGCAAAAGAAAATTCGGTTTTTTGTCATCGGGTTTGCGGTGTTCATCTGTTTTCTGATTTTCGGTTTCTGGTTTCTGACGATCCAGGAACAGGAAGCCAAGAGAGATGCCCGACGCCAGCTCGATCTCATTGCCGGACAGAAGGTTCTGGCCATTGAGAACTGGCGCCAGGATCAGCTGGATGATGCCCGGACTCTGACAGCAAGCCCTTTGTTCAAGCGGTTTGTGCAACGGATTGTTGACGCCGGAACTGCGGATGATTCCAGAGAAAACATTGAATTGCTGCAGTTGTTTGCGGAAAGCAACGATATAGAGGATATCGTATTGCTCGACTCCAGGGGGCGGGTGCTGTTGTCGCTGGAAGGCAAAACACCCGATACCGAGGCGTACAGTACCGCAATGGCCGAGGCGATAAAGGTGCGGGGGCCGGTCATGACCGATCTCCATCAAGACGATTCGTATCTCTTTCCCCATCTCAGTACCGTGACGCCGGTGTTTTCAGCTCAGGAACATGATTCGTCTCCGGAGGCGGTTCTGATGATGATTCACGATGCCAGGCGTTTTCTGTTTCCTTTGCTTCAGTCCTGGCCCGTACCCAGTAAATCGGCGGAAACCCTTCTGGTCAGGGGAGATGGAGATGATGTGGTTTATCTGAGCGAATTGCGTCATCGAAAGACAGACGCCCGGAATCTGAGGCTCCCGCTGACACAGGGGAAGATGGCGGCAGCAGCCGGTGTGAGGGGACATGTCGGACCGTTCGAAGGAAAGGATTACAGAGGAAAGGAGGTTGTTTCGGTTGTACTTCCGGTATCCGGATCGCCATGGATCGTGGTAACCAAAGTGGATGCCTCGGAGATGTATGCCCCCTGGCGCAGCCGGGCCTGGCTGATTCTGGGGCTGTTGACCGTTTTGCTTCTTTTTGCGGCTTTTTTGGGTTTTTTCCTGTGGCAGCGGTTTCTGAAAAGCCAGTACAAGAACATGTACGATATCGAAGCGTCATTGAGGGCCAGCCTGGAAAGAGACAGCGTCATTCTCAAATCAATTGACGACGGTGTGATCGCCACCGATACGGAAGGATGCATTCGCATGATCAATGCCATGGCGGAACAATTGACCGGATGGACGGCGGCGGAGGCCGAGGGAAAACATCTGTCGGTTGTGTTCAACATTGTCGATGAAAATTCGCTGCAGCGCCTGGAAGATCCGGTGGGAATGGTGTTGCGGAAAGAGAGAGCCGTTGCTTTGGACAATCATACTCTGCTGATTGACCGCGAAGGACGCAACCGCACTATAGCTGATTCGGCGGCGCCGATTCGAGACGGAAAAGGATCCGTCACGGGTGTGGTGATCGTATTTCGCGATCAGAGCAAAGAACGGGAAATGGAACGGGAACGGGATGTGACGATCACCCTGCTGCAGATCATGAACCAGGCCGGTGATCTGAAAACCATGATGTCCAAAATTTTCACTTTGATCCAGAAGGTGTCGAAATGTGAAGCGGTGGGCATCCGCTACAGGAAAGGCGACGATTACCCGTATTTCGAAACCCGGGGTTTTCCCTCCGAATTTGTCGAGGCGGAAAGCAGATTGTGCGAATACGATGGGAACAATGAAGTGGTTCGTGACAATATGGGAAATCCGGTGCTGGAGTGCATGTGCGGCAATGTAATCCGTGGTCGTTTCAATCCCGCATTGCCTTTCTTTACGCCCAACGGAAGTTTCTGGACCAACAGCACGACGGAGTTGCTGTCGGGTACCAGTGAAGCCGACAGACAGTCCCGTACCCGAAACCGCTGCCATGGGGAAGGGTACGAGTCCGTGGCTCTGATCCCTCTCCGGTACGGCGGACAGAACATCGGTTTATTGCAGGTAAACGACAAGAGAGCTGGCTGTTTTTCTCCAAAGCTAATCGCTTTGCTCGAACGATTGGCTTCCAGTATGGCGGTGGGATTGGTTCAGAAACAATCGGCCGAGGCTTTGCAGGAAAATAAGGCTTTCATTACAGCGGTAATGGACAATTTGCCCATCGGCATTGCAGTCAACTCGGTGAATCCGCAGGTAAAATTTTCTTATATGAATACCAATTTCTGCCGAATCTACCGGGTCCGCCCGGAGGATCTCACTGAGCCGGACAAGTTCTGGGATGCGGTGTACGAGGATCCGGTGTTTCGTGAACAAATCAAAAAAAGGGTTCTGGATGATTGTGCCAGCGGTGATCCGGACAGGATGCATTGGGACGATGTGCCTCTGATTCGTGAAAATCAGGAAACGAGCTATATCAGTGCTCTGAATACTCCTCTTCCCGCAGAGGGGGTGATGATTTCCATCGTCTGGGATACCACGGCCCGGAAACAGGCCGAGGAGGAGAAAATCAAGCTGCAGGATCAGTTGAATCAGTCTCAGAAGATCGAGTCGGTCGGACGTTTGGCCGGGGGGGTGGCTCACGATTTCAACAATATGCTGGGGGTCATTCTGGGGCATGCGGAGCTGGCTTTGGGCCATATCGGCACTGAACATGCGATTTACAATGATCTGCAGGAAATCAGACGGGCTGCCCAGCGCTCCGCCGACCTGACCCGGCAGCTGTTGGCTTTCGCTCGAAAACAGACCATTTCTCCAGTGGCATTGGATCTCAATCACACCATCAGCAGTATGCTCAAGCTGCTTCGGCGTTTGATCGGAGAAGATATCGAACTGGTCTGGAAACCCGGTACCGGGCTTTGGCCGGTCAAGATGGACCCCTCCCAAATCGATCAGATCCTGGCGAATTTATGTGTCAATGCCCGGGATGCCATTTCCGGACTGGGGCGGATGATCATTGAAACCGCGAATGTGACGTTTGATGCAAAATATTGTTCCGAACATTCCGGCATTGTAATCGGTGATTTTGTCATGCTGGCGGTCAGCGACGATGGATGCGGTATGAGTCGGGAAGTGCAGGAGAATTTATTTGAACCGTTCTTCACGACAAAGGAACTGGGAAAGGGGACAGGGCTCGGACTGGCTACAGTTTTCGGGGCGGTAAAACAAAACAATGGATTCATCAACGTGTACAGCGAACCGGGAATGGGCACGATTTTCAAGATATACCTTCCACGGTACTGGGGAAAGTCTTTGTTTGCCAAGAATCCTCCGATTGATGAAGTCCCCAGGGGGCATGGAGAAAAAATTCTGGTGGTCGAGGATGAAAAGGCCTTCCTGAAAATGACCGTGGCGATGCTGGAAAAGCAGGGGTATTCCGTTATACCCGTCAATTCTCCGTCCGAAGCCTTACAACTGGCGAAAGAACCGGGAACGGGCATCAGACTGCTGATCACCGATGTTGTCATGCCGCAGATGAACGGTCGTGAACTCGCCGATAAGCTGAAAAAGGACAACCCCAATCTCGCAGTATTGTTTACATCGGGGTACACGGCAGATGTCATTGCTCATCACGGCGTTCTGGATGAAGGAGTCGATTTTTTACAGAAACCGTTTTCATCAACGACTTTGGCGACGAAAATACATCGCATGCTGAACTCAGGTTGAACCTTCGTACCGGTCGCCGACATTGGTTCTCCTGCAGCCGGATCAGGGCGAATCACCTGACGATACGGTTCAGATCATGCAGCGTGGAATCCTTTTTGTGCAGATTTTTTAGCAGGATAGTGCACAAGGTTTCAATGTCAGACAGACGGATACCGGCTCAAGCCGGTTTATCCGTTTTGTCTGTTTTGACAGTGGCTTTGTAAGCGGCCACCTCTTCCCTGAAGGTTTTCTTGAGAATGTTCATCTCGCTGTGCAGCCCGTCACGGATTTCCGGGACGTTCTGATAGAGTTCGATGATCTCCTCGAGCCGTTCGGGGAAAGCATTGGGCTCCTCCGGGTTCTCCTTGATGAGGTAGTCCGGTGTGACACCGAGCGCCTTGGCAAAGGCCAGCAGATGATCTTCGTGGAAACGGCGATCCCCGCTGATGATGCCGTTGACGTAGGTGTAGTGGACGCCCGATTCCCGGGCGAGTACCTTGCGGTTCCACTTGCGTCCTTTGAGCAGTTTCAAAACGTTTTTTCTGAATGACTCAATTCGTGTCATAATACTGATAGAATAATATGATATTTTTGAATTATCAACATTTTTATTGGGAATTTTAAAAAATCAGTTTTTGTAATCGTTTTTTTGTCTGAAAAGCTAATCTATGGCGTTAACCGACTTTGCATGCCGGTCAGGTAGAAAAACAACCGTGTCGGAATTATCGATTCCAGACAAAAAGCATGCTTCCTGATGAAAAATCCGGTATTCCCCGTCCTTATTTCCGGTACAGTCTTTGCTGTCCCTTCCGTCCTGTAGGTTCCTGGGTAAGTTGAGGATTTGATGATTTTAAAGGGATGCAGCCCGTAGGGGAGTCGAACCCCTCTTATAGGATTGAAAATCCTATGTCCTAACCGATAGACGAACGGGCCACAAAAAAATTGAGCCGTGCTGGGCTCGAACCAGCGACACCCGCCTTAAAAGGGCGGTGCTCTGCCAACTGAGCTAACGGCCCACATCTGGGACGGCTATACTTTTATCATATTCAGGGGGGGGCTGTCAATAACAATTGAAGGTCTTGAAGGGGGATTGGTCGAAAAACCAGGATGCCGGCCGTCGGTTTCTTTGTGAAAAATGTGATAAAGTGATTCCGGCAACTTGATTCTGATAAAAAGAGAATGGTAATATTGCTCTGTTCGCTCGGGTGATTTGTTTCTGCCCCGGGCCTTCTGTTCTGCGGACAGGCAATGGAGGTTGTTTGGTGAGTCAGAAAGAACTGGTACGTCTCGATTGTGGTTTTATTGGTCGCGCCAAGAAGAGTCCGGCGGCTACCGCCTTGGTGGACGGTTTGAGCGGGAAAAAATACACTTTTCGCAAGACCCTGATCAGTGCTCTGTTGCTGCGCAGGCAACTCTTGGATTGTACCGATGATTATAT
>CAYMND010000235.1:0-5019 GCA_964391685.1 uncultured Clostridia bacterium
ATTTGTACGGTCGATTTTCCTTGTCGCTTTGCGGCGGAAACTCATCCGGAATCAACGAATACCGACTGACTGCGAAAAACATCCTGCTCGGATGGCTTTACTACGACAAAACGAATGAACACAGCAAGAAAGTCTTCGCTTTCGGTATGGGAAACGGTTTCGACCTGTACCGAAAAAAAGCCGTATACCCATTCGATACCAACGCCGCCTCTCTTGTATGGGAAACCGACAGGATCATCGATGAACCAACCGGGTATACAGACAAAGTCTCCAGTCTCAGCCTGTTCGGTCCATCTGTTCTGTGGATAAAACAGAACGATCGCCAGTGCCTGAAACTGGAGGGAGGCATGCATCTCAATTTCGCTCTGATCAACAGCCTCCCACTCAACCGGATCAGCCAGGAACGGACAATCACCGACACAAAAGTCACCTGGCTTTATTACGGCTACTACTATGCATGGGGATGCACCTGCTTCCTGAAAGGAAATTTCGAATGGCGCCCTTTCATTTTCACTTTGAATCTTGATTATCAGAAATACAGATCAATCGACGGTCTCGACCGGTTCCAGGATACGCTGACCTGGGATCCCCATTTGTCTGACAGCCGGAGATACCTGGAAGCCGGCTTCTATCTCAGAATACTCAAAAAGTTTCAAATCGGATGTGTCTATGAGCAGATCAATCGGTGGGGCCGTATTGACGATTTCAGAACCACCGAGCGTGAAAAGCGTTTCTCCCTCATGCTGGGGCTGAATTTCTGACAGCTCGATCTTCAACCATCCGGATCAACCGTTCATACTTTGCTTCGATGACAGGCCAGGAATAGTTCTCGACAAAATAATGGCGTCCGTTTTCCCCCATTTTTTTTCGTAAATCCGCGTTTTTCACCAGCAGGGCTAAAGCACAGGCGAACTGATCGTATCTTTCGAACCAAAGTCCGGCGTTGCTTCTCTGGCATTGTCCTTTCAGGACCTCCGTACGGCCGTTTGCCAACACCGGTTTGGACATGGCCCAGGCTTCCAGCGTAACCATGGACAGTGACTCATACTGGGACGGTATGACCAGCAGGTCGGCTCCAGCCAATCCGTCGAATTTGTCTTCGTCTTCTATGAAACCCAGATATCGGATTCTCGGATGATCGGGTATGTCGATGATGGTCTTTCCTGCCAGGACCAGTTGCAGCGTTTCCCGGGGATGGCCCTTGCAATATCGAAGAAAATAGTCGAACAACAGAGGTATTCCCTTGTTCTCGTCCAGGCGCCCGACATAGAAAATATAGGGTGCGGAGATCTGGAATCTTGCTCTGAACCGACTCTCATTTCCACTCCTTGGAATTTCGGATCCGATCCCGACGACCAATCCCGGAACCTCCTCATTATGGGATATCTTTCGGATCAACGCCCGCTCTTCCTCCGAATTGTAGGCAATGGCCGCCGGATAATGAAAAAAGGATTTGAAAAGTCTCAAATAGATGATATCGTCATGTTCCGCAGTGGGAACGAGAATCGATTTTTCGGCCAGAAAAGGCAGCATTGTGAATGTGGTGTAATATCGGAACGAGAAGAAAATGAACAGGTCATATTCAGGTTGATGCTCCAGCAGATAATCTTTCATCGCTGTACTCACAGGCCCCTGTTCCGTCATCCAATCGTTCTCCAGCGATTCAGGGTGTTCGTCGCCGAGGATTCTTTTCTGCAAGTCTCCGAATCTCTTGGGATCCCGTTCGTGGTCCACCCTGAACCGATGAACGACAATGCCCTCGATTATATCCCTGCCTTCAGGATAGTGCTGCGCCCATGTCACATAATCGATGGCACAAGTCGTCAGTACTTCCACGAGATGTTTGTCATGAAGATGTTTGGCAATGAGACGGGCGTGATACTCAGCCCCGCCGTTGATTTCAAGCCCGTATCTCTGAACGATGATGGCCACTTTTTTTTGCATTTTTCATTATAACATCATTGCCATTCCCATCAATTGTTTTGTCTTTCCGACAGTGCGATAAGCAATCTCTTTTCGGGGTTGCCCATTTGACTTTTTCCATGGTTTCGGCTATAGATTTCTTTTACTTTTTCATTCCAAAATTCGTCTGGAGGCATCAATGAATATTATCGTCTGCATCAAGCAAGTCCCGGATACCGAAGCCAGTCTGATCGTAAAAGACGGCGTGGGTATCAACGAAGCCAACATCAAGTGGATCATCAGTCCTTACGATGAATACGCAATAGAAGAAGCTTTGAAGCTCAAGAAAAACCTGGGTGCAGCCACGCTTACCGCACTCACTCTCGGTCCCGCCCGATGTGAAAGCGCCCTTCGTACTGCTTTGGCCTTGGGTGCCGACGCCGCTTTCCATATTGAAAACGATCAGCCTCTGGATCATCTTGCCACAGCGCGATGTCTGGCAGCAGGGATCAAGGATATCGGTTATCCGGCTGTCGTCGTGATGGGCAAGCAGGCAATCGACGACGACGCTTTTCAAGTCCATATCTACGTAGCGGAACTGCTCGGGATTCCGGTCAGCACCAACCTGACCAATCTCACGGTTAACGCCGGAGAAATTACCTGCGATCGAGAAATCGATGAAGGCGCCAAAGAGCAGCTGGCCCTTTCCACACCTTGTGTCCTGGGTGTGGGCAAAGGAGCATACACCCCGAAACTTCCAAACCTAATGGGCGTCATGAAGGCCAAAAAGGTCGTCATTCCGAAAAAAAGCCCGGCGGAACTCGGTGTGTCAGATCTTTCCCTTGCCGTTACCGCCGTCCGTCTCGCCGCCCCGCCGGAAAAACCGCAAGGCCGAATTATCCCCGGTGAACCTGAAGCGTCGGTCAAAGAATTGGTCCGTCTTCTGAAAGAAGAAGCCAAAGTGATATAGAGGAGGAATCTGATGTCGAAACTTGGAATTTTCATCGAAATAAAGGAAGGACGTTTCAAAAAAAGCAATCACGAACTGATTTCCTTCGCCTTGAGTCAGGGAAAGGAAATCGTTGCGGTACTGACAGCTGAAGAAATTGACGCCCACATCCCCTATATGAAAGGTATCGGAAAAATCATTCAATACAAAAGCACCACTCCGCTGTTGAACGACCGGCTCGCCGAGGTGATAACCGAAACCATAAAAAAGGAAGGACTGACCGATTTCCTGACCATGTCCACCCCTTTGACCAAGGATCTTCTTCCCAGAATATCGGCCAAGTTGAACGCGCCGCTGGTATGCGACTGCGTGAAGATCGATCTCGACACCCATGAAGCGACCAAGCCGGTATACTCCGGAAAGCTTCTGATGAACTACAAGTTGAACGGAGAACGATTTCTGTACAGTATCCGTCCCAATACGAACCCCTCAGAGCCCTCCAGGTCCGAGCAACTCCCTGCAATCGAGGCTACGGCTGTTGAATCCCGGGAAAACGGAATGAAGCGGATCGGTATCACCAAAGGTGTTCAGGGCCGGGTGGACCTTGCAGAAGCCGATATCATCATATCCGGCGGTCGTGCCATGCAAAACAAGGAGAACTTCTCCATCCTGTACGAACTGGCATCCATTCTCAATGCGGGTGTTGGAGCTTCAAGAGCCGCAGTCGATGCTGAATACGCCAGCTACGACATGCAAGTCGGTCAGACCGGAAAAGTGGTCAATCCCAAACTGTACATTGCCGCCGGAATTTCCGGAGCCATTCAACACTTTGTCGGAATGAAGACATCCAAGGTCATCGTGGCCATCAACAGGGATCCGGAGGCTCCGATCTTTAAAAAGGCCGATTACGGAATTGTGGGCGACCTGTTCAAGGTCATCCCCTTGTTACAGGCAGAAATAAAAAGTGTAATCTAGACTTTCAACCTCATTGACAAGGTTTTTTTTTTACTCTACTTTAGTTAAGTAAGTCTATAAGCAAGAGGTGAAAGATGAAGTTCCTGGTCGTAGATGATTCGTCGACTATGCGTCGAATAATCAAGAATTCTTTGAAACGGATCGGTTACGAAGATGTGGAGGATGCTGAAAACGGAGTGGAAGCGCTGGAGAAGCTCAACGGAATCGATATCATTTTGACCGATTGGAACATGCCGGAAATGGACGGCCTGGAATTTGTCAAAAGGGTCCGAGGTCAGAACAAGACAATCCCGATACTGATGGTCACGACAAATGCGGCCAAAGACGATATCGTCGAAGCACTGAAAAACGGTGTCAACAATTATATCGTGAAACCGTTCACTCCCGAGACACTGAAAGAAAAGGTAGATGCCGTCCTGAAAGGATAAAAATGGACCAGAAAGACATTGACGCCCTGATAACGGGTGGTATTTCTTCTCAAAGCGGCGGCCTGCCCGAGGATGAAGACTCGGTCCTCAGAGAAATCAGCAGCGAACTGTCTCAGGGCAAGGCCGCATCGAAGGGACGTGTCCTGGGGCAGATTTCGACGGTCACAGAGGAATCGGAAAAGGGCACCAATGAGGTTATGGGCTTTCTGGAAAATGTTCTGACCACAATAAGCGAACAACGCGAATTTATCGATGAAATCGCCAAAAAAGCCAAGGAAAAATCGACTGCCATCGATTGGACGATGGTCTGCTCTCACATTGGTGACATTTCCATTCTGATCGAGGAAGAAATTTATGCGGCAATGGACGCATTTCAATTCCAGGATATCGGAAGACAGAAACTGATGAAAGTGATGTATACCCTGGGCAAGCTCAATGAATACCTGAACGAATTGCTCGGACACGATGAATCGAAAGACCGGCAATTCGGCAGAAACATTGAAAAGAAAACCCTTGAAAAAGACAAGGACAAGAATTCTGTAGATGAAGTGATCGCTCAATACAAGAGCGGCATGGAGTGACGATCAGGCTTTCAGATCCCCCATCTTGTCTTGTAGTGAAGAATCGTTTCCTTGAAAAGTCGGGCTCCCAGAACCTGAATGATCTCAGAAGCCAGTTCGGTACCCCATGAAAGAGATATCTTCATATCCCGATCGTTTGCATATCCGGCCAGAAAACCTGCGGCGAAAATGTCACCGGCTCCGG
>CAYMND010000236.1:0-4995 GCA_964391685.1 uncultured Clostridia bacterium
GGTGGAAATGACCCTTGGCTTCGTTTTGGGCCAGCATGAAGGCTTCGTCGTGTTCTTTCTGCCATTCCGCCGTCATTCCGTGGAACCGTTCCGAAAGAATATCGGAGCCCCTTTCTACGTTGTGACCGAGATTGTCCTGACCGAGCAGAGAGGCACCGAAGGAAAAGGCTCTGCCGATCCCCCGGAACAGGCTGCCTTTTTTATGCGATTGCGATTCGCGGAACTGGGTCTTGTAGCCTTCCCGGCAGTGATCGCAGTAAAAGGTGAATTGAAAGCCGGCCTCGGTGCTGTTGTCTTCGTAATTGTCGGTGAAAGCCTGCATAGGCATGTTTTATTTCTCCTTGTTTGTCTTGGGCAGGGGCTTGCCGCAATTTCGGCATTTGTCGCCGGTAGGAGCCTGGTTCAACCGGCATTTGGGGTTGGAACATTCCACGGTCAACCTTGCCGAACAGTGCTGGCAATAATCGTCAAAAAAAGTCGTCCGGCCGCATTCGGGGCATTCGATCTGCAGAACCAGGCCGCAGGAAGTGCAGCTCTTGTAGCCGGTGCGTGTCGGCGCCATACACCTGGGGCATCGGGCCATCAGGGGATTGATGCGCTGGCAGTGGGGACAGACATTGGCCTCACCCGGCACGAGGCGCTGACAAAAGCGGCAGACCTGGCTGAAGCTTCCCATGGTTGTTCCTCCTCAGTTTTTGATGGCATTTTCATCCGGAACGATGCAGCTCAGGCAGTCCCGTTGCCATTGTTCCGGTTTTCGGTGAGGCACCCGGGCGATAAAAAGTGATCTGAGCTCCTTCAGTTCAGGGATTCGGTCGACGGAGTGCAGATAGGATTCGTATCGTGGCGTGCTGAGATGTTCTGGGCTGAGATATATGGGCTCCCGGCGGAAATTGACCGCCCGCAACGCTCTGGCGAACCGTTCGGCATCCAGATCGGGGGCATTGAAGAAATAGCTGGCTTTTCCCGGTTCGTCGCTGTCTTTCGTCAGCTGTTCCGAAACCAGTCCTGCCTCCAGAACAAGTCTTCTGCTTTCGGGAAAAAGAATGAGCATCCAGATGTAACGGCTTTCCTTGTCACCCCACAGTCCCTGCTTGAAGCCGATGCAGAGATTTTCAGGTGCCGAATGAGAAAGAAGAAAACGGAATTCACCGGCCAAAGGCCCGGAACGTATCATTTCTTCCAGTCTGGGCCACAGAGAGGGGGCCATGCTTCTGATCCGGGAGTACGGGGCCGCTCGCCCGTCGAGGAACAGGGAGACGGCCGATTCCAATTCGGTCGGTGGCGGGTCCGGCCAGAAAGACCGCAACCATTCCCGGGTCTGATTTTCCAATCGGCTGATCATGAGCTTCGTATCTCGAAGCAGCGGATCGAGTTGGTTGCCCAGGCGTTCCAGAAGGAGGCTGCCCCGGCCGCTCAGATCGATCCCTATCGAGTAGTCTTCCCGGTGTATGGATACGATATCGGCAGCCGGTATGCGCTTCGGGACTCCTTCATCGGGCAGAAAAATCAGTGCTGTTCGGGTGATGTGCAGGTCAGTCAGGATGGGATTCGGCGGTTCACTGCCTTGGGGGCGGATTCGGAATCGCCGGTAGATCTGTTGGATCTCTTCCTTGAAAAGGAGATCATGAGCCAGCTGCAGACTGCGGTATCTTCGCATGTGCTCCAGCGCGTTTTCGAACTGGAATCCGAGGTGGGAGATGACAATGGGGAAATCCCCAAAACGGTTGAGGCGGATAGTGTACCCGTCAACGGTGAGGCTTTCGAACCGCCTCCATTGGCTGCTGATGACCGGCTCCGGCATCTGGCAGTGAACGGTCAAGGTTTCCGGAGCGATCACCAGACGGCAGACCTGCTGTTGAACGGGCTTCATCGTACCGGTTGTGGCGGGGAGGGTGACCCGTCCCGTGCATTCCATGATTGTCAGATCTTCCTGGCCCATTTTTGCCGATCATTATACCACATCGGTACGGATCAACGGAGGCTGACGACGATGATCCAAGGAGTCTTGTCACTGCAGGCCCAGAACAGGGCGCGGGCATCGTCGGCCATGGGAAGGGCACAGTCGATTCGGGTGTAGTGTCGCCCCTTCAACCTGCTCAGGACGGTGCGCAGCGGTATGGTCATTTCTCTGGTCAGCGCATGAAAAAATCTCTGCAGTCCGGTTTTACGGTCTTTTTCGGTGGAACAGATCTTCAGTTCAACCTGGCCGCTGAAGAAAAGGCTGTATCTGTCGGGCATATCTTCGAGTTCATAACTGGTCAGACGGAATCGCCCCGATCGGGTCATGGCCGGAGCCGGAGGTTCCCCGGGTTTGATGTGTTCACGCTGGGGCAGACTGGCGGCTTCCCTGGCCAGGAGGTTGACCGGATCCGGCCGGAAAGGATCACCGGAGAGGCAGGTGTAGTCGGTGTTCCATTTACGCAGGACGATTCCCTTGGTCTTGAGTTCGATTCGGCCCTCGGTCAGGTCGCAGATGAAGTAGGGCTGTCCTTTCTGTGCAAGAAGAAGTTCCTGGGTATGCTGATACTTCTGAAAGCGGGTGACGATGTCGGTGCTTTCCTGAGCCGGGGCGATTGCGGAAAGGAGAGCCAGCAGTAACAGCGTTGAATGCGGAATATGCTTCTCTTTTTTCATGATTCCTCAGTAGATGAAAATCCGGGTACCGATGGGTACTTTCCGATAGAGAAGAGCCAGGTCGTCGTCTCCGACTCTGACGCATCCGTGGGTGACGCTGCGCCCGAGCAGGCGGGTGTACAGGGTGCCGTGAATGAAAAAACCGTTGCCGAATCCCAAGGCGAAATCACCGAGCACTCCGGTTTCGATTCTTTCCTGACGGGATTTGGGAATGGCGGTGCCTTCCTCGATGAAAGCCCAGTCAGGTTTGATCCAGACCGGGTCTTTCAACTTGTACTGGACGGTGAATTCTCCCCGGGGAGTGTCGAAAATCCAACGGCGTTTGCTGTCGGATTCTTCGAGAATATTGCCGCTTCCGCAGGAGACTCTGGCTTCATGGATGATGTTGTCGTTTTTCCTCAGAGTCAGTGTGTTTTGGGCTGTGTCGATGACTAGATAGAAGCCCTTCGGCGATTCTTTCTTTATTTTCTTCTCCAGTTCGCCGGCTTTCTTGTCCAATTCCCTGTCTACGATTCTGTTTTTCATTTCCCGGTTGAATTCGTTCCTGGCCCTTTGACTGATCATGCGGCCGGTGATCTGCAGCCCGCCGAATACAACCGTCAGGCCGGAAAGAATCCAGAGGCAGATCCTCAGCCGTTTCCAGGTGAAGACAGAGAGGAAAGCCATGCTGGTTTTGCACAGAAGCATTCGGCATTGACGAATTTTGTTCATCACAAGTTGGAGATACTTCTGCCGATCAATCCGTGTCACCGGTTATTTCCTCCATGAGAGAGATCAGCTGACGATTGTTCTGGATGCTGCCGACGATGGTCACGGGCGTGTCTTGAGGCAGAAGGCTGTAGAGGACATCCATGTCATCGTTTTCCAGAGCGATGCAGCCCCGGGTCATGAAGCTGACTCCCCCGCCGTGAATTTCGATCAGACCGCCGATACCCACGCGTGGAGGAATCTGTCCGCTGGCACGTGCTTTCCGGAACGCCAGTCGGTCCTCTTCGTTCGGGTAGTTGAGTAACAGAGCCTTGTGAAACAGGCTGTCCGGATTTTTACGGCTGATACGATAGCGACCCTCCGGTGTGGCGTTGTCACCGGAATGGCGTTTGTCGCTGAGGCCGTTGCGCCCCAGACTGACATTGAAAAGCTTCATGAGAGATCCGTCTTTGTAAACGTACAGTTTTCGGTCGATCTTACTGACCACTACGGCCAGGCGTTTGCGGTGACGGCTTTCGGCGATGGTTTCGTCAATCCACAACTGCCAGCGTTCGACTTGCTTGTCGCTCCGATATCGGTTCAGAATACGGGCCAGGCTTTTCCCGGCGTTTTTCAGGTTGAGTTCGGCTTGATGGAGAAGCTGTTCGGATTGATCGAGTCTGCCGGTATCGATATCAATACGTCCCTGGGCCAGAGCCAGTTCGGCTCGGGTCAATGATTTACGAGCCACATGGCCTTCATTGATGGTCAGGGTAAAACGGTCCATGGTTCTGACTCTGGAACTCAGTTCATCGGCCAGAGCGTACAGGTCGGCCGTCCGGTTCCGGATCTGGATGGACAGTTCTTTCCGGATTTCGTTGCAGTTATGAGAGACGGCTGAAAAGTCGCTTCTGAACGATTCGTAACGACGCAGCCATATCCATTTTTTCATTTCCTTTTTCCAGCGGTTCATTACCTGTTCGAATGTTCGGTCCGCATCACGGCATCGATCGGGCAGGTAACGAACCGCTTCGGAATTTCGGAGAGCAGCCATGGCCTTTTCGGCCAAGGCTGCCTCCGGTGGAATCTTCTTGACACCGGCCCAGACGGCGAGACCCACGGCTGCAAGAAACACTCCAGTGAAAAGCCAGAGTGCCGGCCGACCGGACTTTTGCTTCATAAAACCTTATTTCTTCTTGCCTTTCTTGGCTTCGATTTTTTCGATGGCGGCCTTGACCTGATCGGCAATTCCGGTCACTTTTTCCTTCATGGCCGGGCAGGCTTCGGCGGCGCCGAAGAAATTTTCGGCATCAATCTGGCCCTGGGCTGCAGTGATGGCTTCATCGATGGCAGTCAAGTCGGCCTTGAAGGCTTCGATCTCGGCCTGAGAATCCTTTCCGGTCGGTGCGTTTTCAACCAGAACCTTGGTTTCTTCAACCATGGTCTTAACCTCGGTCAGCGCGGCGACGGCGGCATTCTTGGCCTCTTCCTTCTTGGCGGGTACGGTTCCCTTCAAAGCTTCGGCGTCGGTCTTGATCTGGACCAGAAGATCCTTGGCTTCCTGGTTGGATTTGAACAATTTTCCGGTGTTGGCTTTGGCATTCTCCAGGGCGGCATCAAAACGTTCGTTGAGCTTGGCCAGATCTTCGGTGCAATAGGTGGTGGCACCTT
>CAYMND010000237.1:0-4982 GCA_964391685.1 uncultured Clostridia bacterium
CCTGCGACTTTCCAGGTCAAAGAGCTGTAGCTGACCACCCTGCTCGAAAACGATTCTTCCGCCTTGTCCCGAAGGCCAAAGGACATCGTAATCGTTGAAATGGGTCAGCGGTTCACTCTTTCCACTCATGGGATCGATGCACCAGAGATTTAGAGTCAGGTCACGGTCGCTGACATAGTAGATCCGATCTCCCTGCCATATGGGAAGATGATCGGTACCTTCGAACGAGGTGATCTTCCGTGCACGGATCTCTTCCAGGTCGAATATCCAGACATCCGCGGCCCGACCGCCTTTGTACCGTTTCCAGGTTCTGAATTCACGACCGATGGGAGCATAGCAGATCTGCTTGCCGTCGGGAGAAAACGAGCCGATACCCCCTTCAGGGATCGGAAGTTCCCGTTCCATTCCTCCATCGATATCCACCAGAAAGTATTTCCCCACCCTCTCTCCGAACGGTGTCCGGTTGCCCCGGAAGAGAACCGAACGGCTGTCGGGAGTCCAGTCCAGAATAACGTGATCGTAGCCGCCGCGAGGAGGCATGACCCCGACATCGTTATACCAGGTCAGCTGCTTCGGCTCACCGCCCTGACTGGGAATAACGAAAACCTGCCGGTTCCCACCGTACTCTCCGGAAAAAGCCACCCATTTTCCGTCCGGAGAGATCTTGGGAAACAACTCGATTCCGGAATGCGAGGTCAACCTGCAAGCGCTTCCTCCATCGGCCGAAACCGACCATATGTCGCCCGCGTAGGAAAAGACCACCAGGTCTCCATTGACATCGGGCGTTCTGAGCACACTGATATCTGCAGATAAAACCAGAGCCAGCGCCGGCACCAGCATCGTCAATAGCCATTGTTTCATTGATCCTCCAATGCCCCCGGTTCGGAAGCCGTATTCAATAAAACAGTTTACGGTATGAAAACAGGATTTACAAGAAGATCGGACAAATCGGCCGAGCCACTCGGATCTGATTCTTCTCCGCCTTATCCATCTCTCCGCTTTCGATACTCCTCCATCAACCGGGGAATGTCCTGTGCCAGCATCTGGGCCAGGCGCTCGGCACCGAAGACGGAGAGGTGGGAAACCCGCTCTCCCCAACGTCCGTCGGCAAACAGGGCCGGATTGTCGAGCTCAAAAACCCGCGGATTGTTGTAATCTAGGACAAAAACATTCTGGTAACGGTTTTCCAGTTTTCTCAGATCTTCCATCTGCCGATCGTGTTCGTGATTGGTTTCGTAAACGGCGATATACTCCGGCAGAACCAAGAGGAGAACCACCACCCGGTCTCTGCGCAGCTCTTCGAGCAGCCTGACCAGGTATTCCCCTTCAACCCCGGGCAACGGTTCGTAGGCGGTTTTCAACCAGTCGGAAGGACGCAGACGGTTCTCCGGTGGAACGGTACCGTACAATCCCCTGTAAGTGGAGATACCTCCGGGAGCCTTGTCTTGGCTGGCACGAACCGGAAAACGGAACGAAAGGTAATCGACGAGATCCACGAAAAAGGCGTCAATCTCCTTCTTGGCCCGATACAGAAGTGAAAGCCGGCTCCAGAAGGAAGAATCGGGGTTCTTCATTTCCGATGCGTTCCAGACTTTCCGGGGCTTTTCTCCCCCGATCAGTCCCTGCAGCTGTTTCTCGTTGGACTCCTTGGTGAAGGTGAAGTAGTCCAGACCGTAGATATACAACTGCGGAGGACCGTTCTTCTTGCGAAACCGGAGATAGTGTTCGTAATGGTAGCGCGGATAGCGTCCCGGGCTGGCATTGTTCTGAGCCCGGATCCCCATCTGGTTGTAGAGATAGATGGGCATCACCGCTTCCTTGGCTCTGGAGCTGCCCACAATCAGAGCATTGTAGAAACCGGGACGAATGAACTCGGTCTGACCGTACCAGTCCTGGCCCACCTCGGCCTTGCTGTAGAAACGTCCGGCCAGATGCGCCAGGGTGAGGTAAAAGAGCCGGTCAAACAGGAAAAGACAGACAACGGAAACGAGAACGACTGCCGCCCCCTTCCGCCAGAGACTCTTAGAAACTGAAATAGATGAATTCATTGTGCTGATCCACTGAAAAGACTAGCGTGAGCATGAACATCAGCCCGAGCCAGAAAACAAGCTGAAAGGAGTTCCTCCGGGCAAAAGTTTCGGCTTTGTCCCGATCATCGAAAAACGGAGACAAAAACAGAAAGACCAGTAGAAACAGTGTTGTGAACAGCAGATGATACAGTCCACTGCCGCTCAGTCTCAGGCTGATTCCACCCAGAACGGCCAAGGCCTGCCGAAAATCCGGTGCCTTGAAAAAAACCCAGGCCAGCGCCACCAGATGAAAAGTGAACAGTCGGGCCAAAAACGGGCGCAGTCTCTGCCAGCGTGCCAGGGCTCCCTTCTTCCAGATCCGTTTCCGCTTTTTCCTGGTCATGTGGCCGAAGGCCAGATAGATGCCGTGCAGCCCGCCCCAGCTGATCATCGTCCACGAGGCAGCATGCCACAAACCGCCCAGCAGCATGGTTACGACGATTCCGCCTACGTATGCTCCGTGCACATTACGCAGTCGGGTTTCCCTGCCCTCGGGAAGAATGGCGTAAGAGATGGGCAGAAACAAATAGTCCCGCAGCCAAGTGGACAGGGTGATGTGCCAACGGGTCCAGAATTCACTCAGGCTGGCACTGCCATAAGGTCTGGCGAAGTTTTCCAGGGAACGGATACCGAAACAGCGGCACAGGCCGATGGCGATATCGGAATATCCGGAGAAATCACAGTAAATCTGAACAGCATAGAAGTACACCGCCATCAGTACGTTGATCCCCTGATACTGGACCGGATTGTTGAATACCGGATTGACGAACAAAGCCAGGCGATCGGCCACAACAACCTTCTTGAACAACCCCCAGACAACACGGGTCAGACCAGCGGACAGATCCTCTCCCAGGGGATCCGCCCCGGATTTGAGCTGAGGCATGAGATTTCTGGCCCTGTCGATGGGTCCTGACAACATCTGGGGAAAGAAACTGCCGAACAGGAGAACCTGAGGCAAAGATGATTCGAAAGGTTGATCGGCCCGCAGTTGATCAATGCTGTAGCTCATCAGCTTGAAGATGAAGAAGGAAATACCGATGGGAGCGATCCAGCCGGGAAGCGGCAGAGAAGAACCGGTCAGCGAATTGCAACTCCCGACCAGCAGCCTGCTGTACTTGAAAAAGACCAGCACCAGAAGCGGCAGTATCACTCCCGCCACTCGCAGAAGAAGGCGGTTCCCACGGGTGACTCGTTTCGACAGGCGCCACCCCCCCAGCCACACCAGTACCGACAAACAGACCAGCACGAGAAGCCACGACCACCCCTGACTGCCGTAGAAGTACAGGGAAGCGGCCAGCAGGACCCAGGAGCGGAGCTTTTGCGGGACAAGCCGATAGATAGCCCAGGTTACGACAAGGAAGAGCATGAATGCGGAGGACAGCAGGTTCATGCCCCCGATTATACCGGCAAAACCGCCGACGATTCAACCATTTTCACCGAGCTCGGATATTCCGTCCGCTTTTGCTGCCTGAAACTGTCGCAATCGATATGACGGTGAAGATATGGTATGATAAAGAATGAACAATTCCAGAACGGATCTTCATATCCACACCCGGGTATCCGACGGAACGGCCGATGCGATCACCATGCTGAAAGCCGCCCAGAAAGCCGGCGTTCAGCAAGTTTCCATCACCGATCACGATGCCGTCGGCGCCTACCGCCACTTCCACCCCGACCTTTTCGGTCTGGCCCGCAGCATAGGGCTGGATCTGATCAGCGGCATCGAGCTGGACACGGACTACTTGGGCCTGGAGGTCCATCTGCTGGGTTACGGTATCGATATCGACGCTTCGGAATTGAACGAACATCTGACCCTGACCCAGGGACGGAGACGTGAACGGGTCACCCGGCAGATCGAAGCCGTCAACGCCCATTTCGGCCGCATCGTCATCGACCCGAAACAGGTCATCCTGCCGGAACGGGACACTCTGATGAAGCCTCATCTGGTTCACGGCCTGCTGGAGACCGGGCTCTGGGGCAATGATTACCGGGAGGCCCAGAAATGGCTCAGCACAACCATCAACGTCGGCATAGAAGTGCCTAAACTGCCCATTAACCGGGCCATCGCTCTCGTCCATGCCGCCGGCGGCCGGGCCGTTCTGGCTCATCCCGGTTTTTTGTCCGCTGAACATGGCTTGAACCTGGAACAGATCTTCTCGGATCTGACGAAATTCGGTCTGGACGGAGTCGAGGTCGAATACGCCTACGCCGGAGCCTCGAAATTCTTCCCGGACCGTTGCTCCGAAACCGCAGTCATCGAAAATATAAGAAATCTGGCAAACCGTTTTTCCCTCTTTTGCACCCGCGGTTCAGACGCCCACGACCCCGAGAGACTGATCGAATTCGCAAATCGTTCCAACGCAGTTGACTTGAACGACAGCTGACTCCATAATAAATCCGAATTCCATGACAAACGGCCAACAACTACTTCCCCTTCCCATGTCCCGCGAAGAAATGCGCCAACGGGGATGGACCCAATGCGACATCATCCTGGTCAGCGGCGATGCCTACGTTGATCATCCCTCTTTCGGTATCGCACTCATCGGCCGTTGGCTCGAACACCACGGTTTCCGGGTCGGAGTCATCGCCCAACCGGAATGGCGAGACAAGAGCGAATTCATGCTGCTGGGCCGTCCGAAGCTTTTTTTCGGTATCAGCGGCGGCAACGTCGACTCCATGGTAGCCAACTACAGCTCCCTGAAACACCGACGCAAAGAAGACGACTATTCTCCCGGACGCCGAGGAGGACTTCGTCCCGACCGGACAGTCACCGTATACGCCAACCGAATCCGGGAAGCCTACGGCGACAATACCGTCATCGTACTGGGCGGCATCGAAGCCAGTCTGCGTCGTCTGGCCCATTACGATTACTGGGACGGCACAGTCCGCCGCTCGATTCTCTTCGACGCCCGC
>CAYMND010000238.1:0-4911 GCA_964391685.1 uncultured Clostridia bacterium
TAACGAAAATCGATACCGACGCTCCGGGACGACATTTTGCAGACACAGGGCATGGTTCTCTTGAACTGACTGTTGGCGATCTTCCGTTTCAGGTTTCGGATTTCAGTTTCGTCATACCCCCTGTCGATCAGTTGCGAAAGGGAGAAGCGGCAGTCTATCATCCGGTACAGCATTTCATCCAGCTTCGAATAGGTCATGCCGATTTCCGATTCGTCGGTCTGATCTTTCCAGAGATCCGCACTCGGCGCTTTTCGGATAATCGCGCTGGGAATCGGCAGAATTTCGGATAGGGCAAACACCTGGGTCTTGTAGAGGTCACCGATGGGATACATGGCCGCAGCGGAATCACCGAACAGAGTCGAATATCCGATCAACAATTCGCTTTTATTCGAAGTTCCCAAAACCAGTGCTTTATGTTTGTCCGAATGATCGTACAGGGCCATCATTCTCATTCGGGCACAGCAATTTCCGATCTGCAGCGGACTGGTTTCACCGCTCATCTGGGAAAAATATCCGTCCACCATGGGGCTGATATCGATTTCATTCCATGAAACCGATAAATTCTGGCATAAAGTCCTGGCATCGCTGAGACTGGACGGTGATGATGCCCGGTAAGGCAACATCAGTGCGACCACCTGGTCTGCGCCGATGGCGTCCACGGCCAAAGCGAGAACCACTGCGGAGTCAATACCACCGGAAACTCCGATGACGGCCTTTTTGTAACCGTTCTTGTGCAGATTGTCCCGGATGAATCGGGACACCGTCCTGGCTGCCGTTTCCGGATGAAATTCAATCATTTAGGATCCTCTTCAATTCTCTCAATATAAGTTGGGGATTGTCATCACGCAGATAGTTTCCGCTGATTCTTGCGCTTCGAGTGGACTCCGCATCGATTTCCACAGTCATCAAATGGGGATCGTAATAGGGAGCCCTCTCTCGGACCGACTTTCCCGGAGGTGCATAGAAAGAACCGCCTCCGAAGCCGATGCCGTCTTCGAACCCGCAGCGGTTGACAAAAAGATAATGCTGGTGATAGTGGATCGAACAGACCTCCCCCATGCGTTCCCAGAGTTCCAGGGACTGGTAGTCCCCTTTGCTGCAGAAGCCTCTGTACGGACTGTTGGAAACGGAAAGGATCATATCGGTGTTTTGCGAAAAGAGCAGGTACGAATATGCGGGAAAGAGTATTTCCCGGCAGATCAGCAGACCGATGCGGTGGCCGTGTCGCTCGAAAGGAACGAAACGGTCCCCAGGTTTGAAAATCATGGCTTCCTCGAACATTCCGAAATTGGGCAACTGTACTTTCCGATGAAGATGCCACAATCGTCCCTCTGCAAAATAGAGAGCGGCATTGTAGAAAATTCCGCTGGGTTCCTCCCAGGGAGCGCCGATCAATATGTCGATTCCTCGACTGAGCTGACAGAAGGATGTAAAAAGAGGATGAATTTCTGTCAATGCACAATCTTCCACCAGGTCCTTGAGCTGATATCCGCTCATGCTCAATTCGGGAAAAACGATCAGTTGGGCGCCATCCGACACGGCTTGTTCTATGGCCTGCCGATGCATGTCGAAATTGGCCGTCAAATCTCCCAACACAGGATTGATCTGGGCAATCATTATCTTCATGAGTTCAATATATCATATTTTGTCTCTCTGTGGCACCGCTCTGCAAAGCGATGGATTTTTCTATGTTCCGGTGATATAACTGCATCATGGGCAGTTTCTTCAATTCAGAATTCTGGAAGGTGCTTGTCGAATCGAGCCGAAAGTGGCTCATCACCGAATTTCCTGGCATTCTGCTGGCTCTCGTCATTTTCTTTCTGACACTCCGGCTCATCTCTTTTGCACTGAAGCGGTTGAAAAAAATCCTGATCTTTCTGGCCGAAAAGAACGACCGGCAGGATCCAGACGAATCGGCCAAGCGGATCACCACTCTCGTGACCATTCTTCACAGTGCCTTACGCGTGATTCTATGGGCGATCTTCATCATGGTCATCATGCAGAAGCTCGGCATCGACATCGCCCCTCTTCTGGCCGGAGCGGGTATTCTCGGCCTGGCTGTCGGTTTCGGAGCCCAGGAACTTGTCAGGGATTTCATTTCCGGTTTCTTCATCATCCTGGAGAACCAGATCCGTTCCGGAGATGTTGCCATCATCAACGGCACAGCCGGACTGGTGGAAAAAATCGGTCTCCGCACCATTTGTCTCCGCGATCTTTCCGGAATCGTCCATATCTTTCAAAACGGCAAGATCGACACCCTGTCGAACATGACCATGGAATGGTCGGCCATTTCACTGGATATCGGAGTGGCCTACAAGGAGAATGTGGACCGGGTGATGGACGTAATGAGTCAAGTCGGTCAGGAACTTGCCGACGATCCGGAATTCAGGGAGAACATCCTCGAGCCCATCGAGGTGCTGGGCCTGGATCAGTTCGCCTCCAGCGCCATGATCATCAAGGCCAGAATCAAGACCAGACCCAGTCAGCAATGGGCTGTGGGCCGGGAATATCGAAAACGTGTCAAGGCCGCCTTCGACCGTCATGGGATCACCATTCCATTCCCTCACACCACCATTTCCTGGGGAGACTGACCGGCCTCTTCAGGCGTAGCACGATTTCAGCAGGCCGGGCTGCGTTTCTCTCATACTGAGAAATGTATCCGCAGTGATAATGATGTGATCCATGATATCGATTCCCAGAAGATCCGCACCTTTCCTGAGCCTTTCCGTCAGTGCGATATCCTCCCTGCTCGGCTCCAATTGACCGGAAGGGTGGTTGTGAACCAGAATGATCGATGCCGCCCGGTCGGAGATGGCCAAGGCGAAAACTTCCCGCGGATGAACCATGGATGCGTTGAGAGTACCGATGAATACAACCCTTTTCTCGATGATCCGGTTTGCCCCGTCCAGGGTGATCACCAGAAAATGTTCCTGTTTCCTGTCCCGGTACTCCCGAACCAGAGCAACGGCGTCTTCCGGCTTTCGGATTTTGCATCCTTCGGGAAGAAAGCGACGACGGAAATACTCGGCCGCCGCCAGTACCCGGCAGGATCTGGCCGGTCCGATACCGGGTATTCGGCAGAGTTCCTCCAGTGTTGTTTTTTCTCTTCTCTCCTCGATAAGAGTGTCTATTTTTGTCGCCAGGGAACGGACGTCATGCAATGCGCTTCCGCTGCCCAGAACGACGGCCAGCAGATCCACGTCCGACAATGCTCCGACCCCGCGTTCGCACATTTTTTCCCTGGGTCTCATAAACTTGTCCATTTCCTTTATCCGTTTCACATGCCCCTCCATTGTATAAAAATATTGCATGTAACACATATAAAGTCAACATTTCCGAAACAGTGTCGATTCTTGCCAAAAAGGCCTATGTCCTGTAAGATTGGTTATGCTCGAAAAAATCCTTTCTTTTGTTCTGAATCCGGATCGTAAGAAAAACGAAGACAAGCGAATCGAGTCATTCTCTCCCCTTTCTCTCAATACCGCCCTGCTGATGATCGATATCGCCGGCAGCGACAACAATCTCAGCCCGGAGGAACTCAGCCTGATTCGAAGATCCCTGGCCCAGGAGTTTTCCTTGTCGGAAGAGGAGGTTACCCTGCTTCTGGATGAAGCCAAAAAGGTGCTGGATGATCAGACCGATCTGTGGGAACCGGTCAGCGAACTGAACCGACAGATGAATGATCAGGAAAAGAAAGAACTGCTGCTGAAACTCTGGAAGATCGTGTACACCGACGGCCGTCTCGACGGCAATGAAGACCACCTGATGCACAAGATCGCCGACCTGCTCAAACTCGACCACGAGGATCTGATCCAGACCAAACTGCAGGCCAAGAAAAACGCCGTTTGATGGGCGATATTCTATTCAACCTTGAATAACCTTTCCAGTCTTTTGATCCATCTCGAAACATTTAGCCATTCTTTTCGTTTGGTCTCAGGTTTCATGGCCTTTTCAATCTGCTGACGGGTGCTTTCTTCCACAATTTTCCAGAATGCATCCGACTTGGCAAAAGGCAGGAAATAATCCATGCTGATCTGATACGCACCTTTGAAGGGACGTGCCCCGCCCTCACTGGTGATTCTCCGGATCAACCTGAAAAGGTCCACATGCCGTTTCCGGGTTCGCAGGGACACGTCCAGCGTCAACTGATCCTTTCCCAGAATCAATGCATAAACCGAAGTCAGTTCCACTCCCTTCCGTTTGGCCAGCAGATCGGCGGAAATGGCGATCAAGTCCCGCTCGGTGGGTGAAAGAAGCCCCAGCCCACAGAATAGGACACCGTCCTTTTCCAGGACTCGTTCGATCCCCCACTTCAGTCTTTCCCTCTGAAAAGAGTCCAGCCGGAGGCGCAGGTTCCGGTTCAGCCAGGATTCGTTGCATAACGGCCGGAGAAATTCGGAAGCCGCCCGATCGCGTTCACCAGCGTGCAGCAGGCTGTCCGTATCGGCCTGTATGGCGTAATAAAGCGGTGTCGCACATCGTTTCAGAATCTCCTCGCACCATTCCGTTCCGCAGTCGCGAATCCACTCGACGATCAAGGTGCTGACCGCTCCGACTTCCCGATCCAGAATCATGATGGGACTGTCCGTTTCACCGTCCACCGGCTGATGGTGATCGATCTGAAGCAACACCGGCAGTTTTTGACCGGCTTCCGGCGTCGAAACGCGGGCGTAATCCACGATAATGAGGCCTTCCAGTCCGGCTGAATCCGAAGGCCGATACACCCGGTATGGAATTGTGAAATCGCGGATCAGGCGGCGGTTGACCTCCAGTGACAGGGGTTTCGCTCCAAGAATATCCACCCGGCACCCCAACGCCTTTCCCATTTGGCGCAGAACCTCGGCGCTGGCGAGGAAGTCGGGATCCGGGGACCCAGGGGACCAGACGGCCAGGTGTGTATGGCTGCTAAAG
>CAYMND010000239.1:0-4892 GCA_964391685.1 uncultured Clostridia bacterium
GGTCATCAATACCGGCCGCAATCTGTCCACCGCCCCTTCTACGACCAGATCCACCAAGGAAGATGGATGGCCGTCCCGGATCAGTTCATTCATATGAGCCACCAGGACCACTCCATTGAGAACGGCAACTCCGAACAAAGCGATAAATCCGATACTGGCGGAAACAGACAAGTAAAGCCCCCGCAGCCAGAGGGTAAAGATACCGCCGGAAAGAGCCAGAGGCAGATTCAGAAAAATCAGCAAGGGATGACGCAGGTTGTCGAACATCAGGTAAAGCAACCCGATGATAATTAGCAGGGATAACGGAACAACGATCATCAAATGTCGCATGGCCCGTTGCTGGTTTTCGAAAGCCCCGCCGAAACTGAGAAATACTCCGGCGGGTAACTGGATCTGTTGGCTGATTGCTTTTTCCAGGCGGGAAACATAGGTGCCGATGTCGATGTCCTGAAGGTTGATTGCCACCACAGTCCGCCGCCAGCCGCTCTCTCGAAAAATCTCCCGGGGACCTTCCTGGGCACGGATCTGGGCCACTCTCTTCAGGGGTATGAAGCCTTCGCTCCCCGGCAGGTTGACGGGAATTTCTCCGATCTGATCCAAACGATTTCGCACCGCTTCCGGAAACCGGACCACCATTTCAAATCGTCTTTGCCCCTCGAACAGCTGTCCGGCCGCCAGGCCGCCGATACCCACCTCGATTACCTGTTGAATCTGATCCACGTTCAGGCCATAGGCGGCGGCAGCCTGTCGATCAATGTCGACGGTAACGTATGGCTGTCCTCCGCTTACAGATTCGCTGAACGCATTGGCTGTTCCCGGAAGTGTCATTGCCAACTGAGTGACGGCCTGACTGGCCTGCTCCAAAGCTTCCAGATCCTCTCCGAAAAGTTTCACCGCCACATCGGACTTGACTCCGCTGGTCAATTCATCCACCCGCATGGCAATCGGTTGGGTAAAGTTATAGGCCAACCCGGGTTCTTTCTGCAAATAGGGTTCGATCTGTCGTATGATGGCCTGTTTGTCCACCCCCCGGCGCCATTTCTTCTGCGGTTTTAAAATAACCCAGACATCCGTCTGGTGAACCCCCATCCAGTCATTGGCCAAATCGGAACGGCCTGTTTTGGGCACCACCGTCTGAATTTCAGGAATCTCTTTTTTCAGTAATCCGGCCAGGTTGTCGGCCCGTCTCATGGACTCATCCAGAGTGATGCTGGGCATTCGGATCTGTTCGATCAGGATGGCGCCCTCATCCAGTTCAGGAAGAAATTCAGTCCCCAGAAAGGGAATCAACAGGAGTGACAAAAGAAAAATCGCCAAGGCCCCCAGAACCGTTCGACCGGGATGTTTGATCACATGGGGAAGTATTCGGCGATAAAAGGGAGAAAGCCGTTTCATCAAGGGATTTTTATATGTTCTGACCCCTTTGCGAAAAGACAGCCGGGCGGCAGCGGGAACGAAAAGAAGGGTCAGGATTAAAGACCCCAGAACCGCTGCGGCTACGGTTATGGCCATCGGACGATACAATATTCCTTCCATACCGCTGAAGGTCATGATGGGGACATAGACCATCAGGATAATCAAAACCCCGAAAAAAATCGGCCGTACAACCTGCTGTGCCGATTGGCCGATTTCTCGCTGGATTTCAACTTGGGTCGAGTTCCCTTCTCCCAATTTGTGCACCATGTTTTCCACCATGACCACCGATCCGTCCACAACCATCCCGAAATCTATGGCGCCCAGACTCATCAGATTGGCGGCCAGGCCGAATTCACGCATGCCGATGAAGGCAAAAAGCATGGAGAACGGGATGACCGCCGCAACGATCAAGGCGCCTCGAATCTCCCCCAGAAAGAACAACAGGACTGCGATAACCAGAAATCCTCCTTCCAGTAAGTTGGTGGTGATGGTTCCGGTTGTTTTACTGACCAGATCGGATTGGTCGTAAAACTTTTCAATGGTGATCCCCTTGGGCAACCCGGAAGCAATCTCATCAATTTTAGCGACAATATCCCGAATCACCAACCGACCATTCCCGCCCCGGAGCATCATGACGATACCGGTGACAATCTCACCCTGCCCATCCTGGGTCACCCCACCCTGACGCAGCTGTACACCTTCACTGATGTCGGCGATATCGGCAAGAAAAACCGGACGATCCCCCTGGCGGGCCACAATGATCCTGCCAATTTCATCCATCCTGCGGATTTGTCCGAATCCCCGGATGATGTACTGCTCACCATTATGAACCAGATAATTCCCTCCGGAGACACTGTTGTTGAACGTCAGAGCATCCATGACATCGTTGAGACTGATCTGAAATGTACGAAGATGACCGGGTTTGACCACAATATCGTATTGTTTGACAAAACCGCCGAAAGAATTAATCTCGGTAACCCCTTTGACGGTTTTCAGCTGGGGAGCGATCAGCCAGTCCTGAATGGTTCTCAATTCGGTTAGGCTGTACCCGGGGCCACGCACTACGTATTGAAAAAGTTCACCCAGTGCCGTCGAAATAGGTCCCAATTGGGGAGAAGAGACTCCGTCCGGCAATTCGTCCCGAACGCTCTGCAGCCGTTGGCTGACCATCTGCCTGGCGAAATAGATATCGGTTCCCTCCTGAAATTCCACTGTCACGGCAGAAAGGCCAAATTGAGAGATTGAGCGTACCTCCTGGATATCCGGCAAACCGTTCATGGCCGTTTCAATGGGGTAGCTGACCAATTTCTCCACATCGAAGGGGGAGTATCGCCCCGCTTTGGTTATCACCAGAACCTGTATGGGAGTCACATCCGGAAGCGAATTGATGGGCAATCGGCTGAGGGCCGAAAAGCCCCCCAATCCCATCAGGAGAGTCAATGCCAGGGCGATTCCAGGTCTTTGGATGCTGAAGTTGACAATCTGTCGCAGCCACATAGTCTATTCCTCCCCATAATCGGATATGCGATTCAGGGCTTTCAAAGTGAAAATCTGGCTGATGACGATTTTGCTCCCAACCGCCGGGCCTTTGACCATTTGTACCATTCCGCCGGATAAAGGTCTGACAAAAAGGTGCTCCAGTCGATAACGGCCCGGGGCGCTCTCGATAAAAACCGCTGCCTGATCCCCATCGTAAAAGATGGCCTTTTCGGGAATGGCGATCAGTGGTTCCAGAGTGCTCACATCGACAATCATCCGGACCGGCTCCCCGACGCTGGGCCAGCCGCTTTCGGGCTGAATATTGGAAAGGATGGCTATGGCTCGGTTATTGGGATCCAATGAGGGGTTGATTCTGTCCAATTTACTATGAAGTTGAATCTCCTGGTTCTGCATTTTCAGAATGGTGACTCCCAAACCAGCCCTCAAATTGGGACTGTCCTCAGGAGAGACAAATCCTTTGACGGTCAACTGATTTGGATTCAGAACAGTGAACAACTTCTGGTGAGGTTCCACCGCCGCCCCCTCAATCACCAGAGACTCACTGACTACACCGTCGATGGGTGCTTTCAACTTCAGGCGGGGAAGCGGATCCTGATTGATCCGATGGACATCACGATCTTCAAATCCAATGGTTCGCAATTGGGCGTTCAGGGCCTGGAGTGTGGTTTTGACCAATTGTAATTCCGATTGCAACTGTTCAAGAGTCCCCTGAGGGGAAATGCGCTTCTCAACCAGCTGGGTCACGCGCTCCACTCGCTTGGACAGATACGTTTCCTGACCTTTCGCTTTGAGAAATTCAGCCACCAGAGCGGCCAGTTCCATACTCTCCATCTCCACCAGAACATCCCCACGATGAACCCAGTTTCCCTCCTGTACCCGGACATGATGCAACCGGCCAGCCAAAGGGGAACTGATGGCGGCCACGTGGCCGGCTGCAGGCTGGCAAACCCCTGGTACGGCCAATGGATATCGAGCGATTTTCTGCTCCAAAACCATCACTTCGGGATGAATGGTCCGACGCTGTTCTTCGGTTAACACGATCTCCTGGCTCACCAAAGGCAAGACCAGGAGAATCTGAAACGAGACCGAAATTGGGAATGATATTTTCATGGCATTATTCTCCTTGATGATTTGATACGGACAAAGAGTGGTGCGATTCGGGAAAAACCAGGGCTTGATGCCAATAGCGCTCCATCTGGACGACTCTCAGGTAATATTCCTGCAAAGCCGTAAGATAGCGTTTTTTACTCTCGAGAAACGCCCTTTGATTATCCAGCATTTCAATCATGCCGATTTCTCCCAATCGATACGCTTCCTGTGCCATCTCCAGAAGTGTTTGAGCCTTGCCTCCGATTTGATCGTTGTACTTTTTGATGATGTCATGACTGACCTCGTAGCTGTGCCAGGCTTCCTCCACTCTTTTTTTAATATCCAGGTGTTTGCTTTGCAACAGGAATTCCCCTTCATCCCGTTTGGCTCTGGCCCATCGAATGGCACCATATTCTCTCAGGGGTGCCCAGAGGGGAATACCCAGAGTGATGGAAAATCCGTGTTGTCTGAATCCTTCCCCCTTGTCCTGCCAGAACCATTCAGCCCCCAGAGAAGGAAGCAGTTGACTTTTTTGTTCCCGGAGTCCCCATTTCCCGCTGCGAACCCGCTCCCTGGCTGCGGAAAACTCCGGAAGAAAGGTCATCTGGTCCAATATGGCTCTCTGAGCGACATCCACAGTGAAGTACTGTAAGGTACCGGGCAATTCCAGGCTGTACTTTTGTGATTCCGGATCGAGCCCCATGGCATCAAAGAACGAGTATCTGGACAAATGGTGGGCCAGGTCGGCCTCTCTTTGATCATTCTCGGCCTCGTTCAAAGCCAGGCTGGCCCTGATCTCTTCCATTCCCGAAGCTTCCCCGGCCTGCAGGCGGAGTTCCACTGCTTCTGAAAGTGTCTGGGCGAGAGCGATGGACTGCTCGGCCAGA
>CAYMND010000240.1:0-4887 GCA_964391685.1 uncultured Clostridia bacterium
CCGTCAACTTGTGGGAGATCATCCTTCAGATGAATGGATATTCTCGCTCTTTTCTGCAATGAATTACGGGTAACCATCAGGGTGGTGTCAATCAGCTTGTTGATGTCGACCTTTTCCTTCAGGTTTCGGCCGGGATAGAAGAGTTCCTTGGCAGATTTGATGATGGTAAAAACCCGATCGATATTGCTTTGAATGACTGTCAGTCCGTCTTTGAATTCCTCGGACAACCTGTTATCCAAACAGGTCTCCCCATCCTTCAGATTTTCGGACAGGGCTTTATCCAGAAGGTATGCCTGGAATTTCGCTTCCTGAATCGGTGTTCCGATCTCATGGGTAATTTCAGCCTGAAGCTGGCCGATGGTTTTCAGTTTCTCCCACAGGTACTGCTGTATTTCCTGAGAATTCTGCTCGGTGATATCGTCAAACAGCAGTAGAAGTCCCTGGTTATGGGCCTCCTCCGTCATTATCGGGTAAACCCATAAATGGAACAGGCGATGTTCATGGTTCATTTTGAGAACAAACTGTCTGTCCTTCACCGTGACCGGCAGACTGTACGCCCAATCCAGGAGGGCATTCATAGAAGACAATTCTTCTTTCAGAAACAGTTCCAGAGGCTTGTTCAGCATCTGATCGCGCTCGGAATGGAAAAAATCGGCAGCCCGAAGGTTACATTCGCTGATGCTTCCGTTCCGATCAAGCGCAATCATGTTGGAAGTGATTGACGACATCAGTTCCCTGAGTTGCGCCAGTCTCAAGGCAGCCAGATGATGCGCTCTCTGCATTTCCAGTTGAGACTCTTCAAGCACCTTGCGGGTTTGTCGCTCCTCCTCGAGCCGATTCCTGTAACTACGGATTCGTACCAGGTAGAAGCTGTATACACTCAGAATGATGAAAACAATCACCAGAACACGGAACCACCAGGTACGCCAGAAATGTGGAATCTTCTCCACTGTCAGGAGCAGATTCTCTTTTCCCCAGTTGCTTCCATCCAATGACGCCCGGACTTTGAAAAGGAAACGCCCGGCGGGAAGCTGGTTGTAATGTGCTGTTCTGTTGAAGCCGGAATAAGTCCAGGTCAGATCCACCCCCTGCAACATATACTGGTAATGCGTATGCTCTGGTGAACTGTAATCGTTGGAGGCAAAAGATATGGTCAATTGATTCTGTGAAGCACTCAGGTGGATCTCTGACAACGCATATCGCGGAATATCGCTCTGCAGTTGATTTCCCATGACCACCAGATCTGTAATATGGATCGGGGCCTGATGATGAATCTCCATCAGATCAACCGGAAAGAAGCGGTTGAAACCGTTAATCCCCCCGAGAAACAATTCTCCGCTTTCCGATCTTGCCGCAGCCCCGCGGTTGAATTCAGTTCCCTGCAGGCCATCTTTTGATGAGAAATTTCGAAAAGTCCCACTGTCAGGAGAGAAGCATGTGAGCCCTGCCGTATGTGTCAACCACAGATTTCCATTCTTATCATCAATGATTGCGGCGATGGATGTGCTGGGCAAGCCGTTTCGGCGACCATACCGAATGAATTTGGAATTTTTATCATCCAACATGTTCAACCCGTCGGCGGTACCGATCCACAAACGTCCTTTCAAATCCCGGCAAATTGCAGAAACATTGTTATGACTCAAGCTGTTCCGGTCCAAAGGTGAATGAATGTAGGATTTGAATTTTCTGGAGTCCGGTTTCAACTTGGCAAGACCTCCGCCGGCCGTCCCGATCCAGATGGTTGAATCATTGTCCTCGAACAGTGTGATGACCATGTTATGTGGGATAGTGCTTTTATCTTTCGGGTTGTTCAGAAAATGGATGAATCCTTCACGGTTTTGATCCATCATGTTCAGACCATGGTACGTTCCCGCCCATATTCGATCCTTCCGGTCGGCCATGACGGTATAAACAATCTGGTGACTCAGGCTGTTCGGATCTACAGTGTGTTCATACCAGGTGAACTCTTGCGTGTTCTGGTCGAAACAGGCGATACCGGAAAATGTAGCCAACCATATTGATCCGGTTGAATCCTCGCTCAGACATTCGTTCAACATTCTCCCCCGATGTTCTTCGCTGTCGAGATACTGCATGGGAATGAAGATGTCTCCGATCGGATCAAAAATATTGAGGCCTCCATATGTACCGACCCAAAGCTGATTGCGTCGATCAATCAATATCGCTCTGACAAACCCATTGGAAAGGGAACCGGCAGACAAAGGGTCGTGTGTGTATCGCTTGAAGAGATTTTTATGCCGTACATACTTGTTGAGCCCGGCGGATATCGTACCGATCCACAGAATTTTGTTGCAATCCTCATAAATGACGCTGATATCATCCTGACTGAGTGAATCCTGAAGATGGGGGGCATGGCGGTAGGAAGCAAAGGTATTCTGTTTGCGATCAAACCGGTTCAATCCCCCGGCGCTGGTACCGACCCAAATCGTCCCGTCACTGTCTTCCAGCAAAGACTTGATTTCATGATGAGAAATGGAACCGAATTTGGTCGAAGGCAGATACTGTTCAAAGTCTGAGTTTTTCAAGTTGTACCGGATTAAGCCCTGGTCCCATGTACCGATCCATAATTCATCGCTGAACTGTTTCGATCGCATGATTGTCCGTACGTAAGCGTTTTCCAACCGAACTCCGTCATCATGCTTTCCTTTCAACTGGTAGAAAACACCCGCATCGGAATCAAAGCGGCTGATTCCTCCGCCAGCAGTTCCGATCCAGATCACTCCGTCGTCTTCACCGTAAACAGCTTCAATATCATTATGGCTGAGCGTTTTAGGATCTTCGGGAACATGTATGTAATGCCGGTCGATTTTACTGGTTTTTGGATCATAACGGAACAGGCCATGCCCTTGTGTCGCTACCCAAAGAAATCCGGAACGGTCAAGAAACAGTGACGTAACATTGATTGTATTGTAGAATCCCTGTTCCTGGTCGAAAATTCTGAAAAAATTTTCAGACTTCCGATTGAACCTGTTGAGACCGCTTCCGGTTCCAATCCAAACCGTACCGTTCTGACCTTCGCATAATGCGGTAACCACATTGTCACTCAAAGAAGCGATGTCATCGGCATCTCTGGTGAACACTTGAATTTTATTCCCATCATAGATGTTCAGTCCGCCCTCAGTGCCGATCCATAGCAATCCGTACTCATCCTGAAGGATGCAAAATATGGTATTCTGGGATAATCCTTCCTCTATGGTCAGATGTTCAAAACGCAGCGATGTCGCTTGAATATTGAAACTGAGGATACTGGCAACGGCAATCATTGTAATCAGTCGCCAAACAAAAATCATCATTCTTCCTGAAAAATTATCATTCTCTATCCGGAAGAGACACACTATTCTCCCTTGTTCATACCATACTCATCCAGTTTCCGGTACAGAGAAGATCTGGCCAGGCCCAACACTTCTGCGCATTTTTTATAGTTGTTGCCATATTTTTTGAGAACATAGATTATATGCTGCATCTCGACTTCTCTCAGGCTGAGAGAAACGTTGTCGGAATCTCTCTGGTTATCACCCAGATCATCCAAAGAATCCGTGGTATGGTGGAACCTGCTGGGCAAGTCAACAGCGCGAATCACTTCGTCTTCAGCCAGGGCAGTCAATTCCATGAATAAGTTTTTCAGTTCTCTGATGTTACCCGGCCAAGGATACTGTTCAAGAAGAGACATGGCTGCCGATTCTATCCTTTCCACACGAGTCGAACCGATAATATTGGCAATCTGCAAAAAATGCTCGGCCAAAGGAGCAATATCCTCCTTTCTTTGTCGCAGTGGTGGTAAATGCAGCGTCAGAGTGTTGATACGATAGAAAAGATCTTCCCGAAACCGTCCGGATTTGACTTCGCTTTGAAGATCTCTATTGGTCGCAGCCAATACCCGGACATCCACCGATACCGTGTCAACATCCTTCAGCGGCGTAATTTCCTTGTTTTCCAGAACCCGTAGCAGTTTCGCCTGTACTGAAAGTGGAAGCTCACCGATTTCATCCAGAAAAAGAGTACCACCGTCAGCCATCTTGAATTTTCCGGCATAATCGTTCCCTGCTCCGGTAAAGGCTCCTTTTTTAAAACCGAACAACTCCGATTCTGCGAGTGTTTCTGGAATAGTCGCACAATTAACAGTGATAAACTTCTGTTTGTTTCGGCTTGATGCCTGATGAATCGCCCGGGCCAACAACTCCTTCCCTGTCCCCGTTTCCCCCGTAATCAGCAGGTTATGTTCAGTTTTTGCAAGTTTCTCCGCTTTTTTCAGCAGATTGATCATTGATTTACTTTTACATTGCACCTGCTCAAACGCAGATTCCCGTCCGACTGCTTTTTTAAGATGATCGTGATCGTTTTTGAGCTTGTAAAAATCTGACGCCTTTTCCAAAGTTATCAGCAAGTGCCCCGGATCAACCGGCTTTTCCAAGAAATCAAAAACTCCTTTCTTCATTGCTTCGACTGTTGCCTGGATAGATCCGTGGCCTGTCAGAATAATGATACGGTTTCGATAATTTTCCGCATACTGATCCAGTAATTCCATGCCGTCGCCATCCGGTAGCGAGAGATCCAAAAGAACCAATCCGTAATACCGTAAGGACAGCATCTCCCTGGCTTCCTTTATGGAGGATGCACTTTCAATAATATATTGGCCATCGCTTAAGATCTGTTTATACTGATTCTGCAACGTAGCACTGTCTTCAACTATCAGAATGGTTATGGCCTTTCGCTGATTCATGCTTTCTCACTTACCCTTTCATCTTGGATGGATACATTCTAATGTCTGAAAAATAATATTGCAATAGCTCTCCCAAACTACACCCTTTCGGTGCCAGGCAACCACCGTCCGTTCCCCCTCTTTTTTCATCCTCCCTCCACCCCCTCCCG
>CAYMND010000241.1:0-4844 GCA_964391685.1 uncultured Clostridia bacterium
CCAGTTTCTCGTCCATACGGATCATTTTCATGGCCATGATGTCGATTTCTTTGTCTTCCAGTCGTGTGATCAGCCGACCGGCCATCCGCCTGGCCAGGGTGTCCGGTTTGATCAGGACCAGAGTGTGCTGGTTGATTGGCTCAGACATTGATGATCTCTTTGAGTAATTGAGTTAAAAATGCATGGAATGATCGGAGGTTTGCTGAAAATTCCGTTGATGATTCCGCGTACTGAAGATTGTGGAAGTATTTGAGGAACTCGTTCCAGTCCTTGTAGAGAAGAAAATTCAGGTCGGTTTCGATAAACAGATTTAAATCGAAAATAATGTCGGCGGAAGTGACTCTGGACTTGTTGAGAAAAAGATCGTTGATTTTGCTGTGCAGAGACATGAGCTTCTTTTTTACCTGTGAGGCCTTCTGCTTGCGGGAAACGTAGTTTTCGAAAATGGTGTGATCGGAAGAGGGATTGAAATAAACGGCTACTGACTCGATCATCTCTTTCACTGCGTAGTCGGCGATAATCACGATATTCTTGATCAGTTTTCTGCGGTTGGTTTTTTCGGAGCTGACATCGAAATACTGGCTCAGTTCGAATTTGTATATTTTTTTCAGCTCCAGATTGAAAGACTGCAGACTGCTGTGTATGGCGGCGGTGGGCTCCGGATCCAGTGTTTCTTTGAGGTGCTGCTCGAAGAAGGCGGTGAGGCTGTCACCGCTCTTCTTGATGAAGAGAATGAGGGGGATGGTCTGGTCGAGGTATCGGGTCTTGTTGAGTGTCTGTTCCAGGAAGTTGATGATCTTCATGATGCGGAAGGAAAAGATGAAGAACAGACCCAGTTGTTTTTTTTGATTCTTGTCGGAAAGTGAGTTGATGATGGCCGATATATCGGGTTGGTACACCTTGTCCAATTTGGGGATCAGCCTTTTTTTCATCAGGGAAAGGATGATGGGATTGTTGGTCAGCTCGCGGTGGAAAAGTCTTCGACAGGACATGTAGGTCCGCTGACTGACCTCGTTGTTGTGGGTCAGCTCGCCGGTCAGGTTGCGCAGGCTCTGCAGAAAAAGGCGCAGACTGTAGAACCAGGACTCCGGGGTGCTGCGTTCCTTGAGGTAGGTCAGGTTCTTGGTCGGATAGGATTCCAGGATCCGTTCTACGATAAATTCCTCGAAGTTGATCAGGTATTGATCCTTCTTGATGTCCAGGGCTTTCAGCAGGTGAATCAGTCTGGCGCAGATCTGATGGAAGGTGTTGAGGAAGAAATGGTAGTCCCTCGTATCGTTCTTCTGAAATTTGAATACGATCTCCTCCAGGTACGAGGAGGTGAAAAATTCGTCCAGACTGGACAACCAGAGCCTCAATTCAAAAAGGTGTAACAGGAGCTTGTTCTGATCGATCTGGTTGACCCAGTTTTCCACAATCAGATCCCACTGGCCCTCCAGGGTTCGCTCATCCTGGCTTTGATTAAAGTATTCCCCGATATTGGTGATTTCTTTGGTCTCCATCAGTTCCATTGTAATCAATTGATCAAGTCAATGCAATCTCGGCTGTAAATATGGAGAAACATCCCGCCGCTTCTGGTGTTTGTCCTGAAGCGGCGGGTACCGATAAATCAGCGTCCTCTGGGGAAAGGGCTGGGTTCAAATGGTTTTTTTGGGTTTTTCCTGAGTTCTTCGAGAAGGTAGGCAACGGCCTGTTCCAACTGCGGATCATGGCCGGCGATCACTTCGGCAGGGGTCCATTCCACTTCGATATCCGGAGCGACTCCTTCGTTTTCAACGCGGAATTCACCGTTGATGTCGACAAAGCCGACAGAAGGGGCGGTAACGTAACCGCCATCCATCAGTGGCGGGTATCCGGTGATGCCGACCAAACCGCCCCAGGTGCGTTTACCAATCAGTTTTCCGATTTTTTGCTGTTTGAAATAATAGGGCATGGCATCTCCGCCGGAACCGGCATATTCGTTGATGAGCATGGCTTTGGGGCCGAAATTTGCGGCCTGGGGAGTTTGACCGATGTTACCCCAGCGCCCTTTCCAGTAGTTCATCAGCGGTCGGCGCATGAGGTCGATGATGTAATCGGCTGCGTAGCCGCCTCCGTTGAATCTTTCATCCAGAATCATGCCCTCCTTGTTGAGTTGAGAAAAGTAGTACCGGTTGAAGAAGGTGTACCCGTCGACGGAAGTGTTGGGCAGATAGACATAGCCCAGCTTACCTTGACTGAGCTGGTCTACCAGCAACCTGTTTTTTTCCAGTTGTTCACGGTAACGCAATTCGAACTCGCTGGCCTGGGGGGTGATCGTGACAAGACGGGCCCCGGCTTTATCGGGTTTGTCGTTGATCAGTAAACGGGTCTGCTTGCCGGCTGTCGCCAGAAAATAGGAGTAGAAATTTTCTCTGACATCCAGCTCTCGCTCGTTTACTGCCAGGATATAGCTGCCTTCCTGTACCCAGTTTCCGGGTTCGGACAGAGGGGACAGCAATTCCGGGTTCCAGCTTTCACCGCGATAGATTTTCTTCAAACAATATCGGTCGTTGCGGATTTCTATGTCCGCACCCAGAAGTCCCACGGGAACCTGATCGATCTGAGGCAAGTCGCCGCCTCCGCGGTACGCATGGCCGACACAGAGCTCACCGATCATCTGGCCGATCAGGTAATTGAGGTCGTCCCGGTGGGACACGTAGGGCAGGTAGGCTTCGTACTGCTTCCAGACGGACTGCCAGTCCTGACCGTGCATGCCGGGATCGTAAAAGTAGTCTCTCTCTATGCGCCAGGCATCCCGAAGGATCTGTTTCCATTCGGATTTTGGCTCGTGAAAGACAGTGATCTCCTGAGTCTTGAGCAGTCCTTTCCCGGGTTCTACTTTGGCGGCGTCGGTGATGAACCAACTGCCTTGGCGGCGGAACAGCATTTTTTTTCTGTCCGCAGAAAGAGAGAAGAATCTGATACCGCTGAGCAGCACTTCCGATTCTCGCTTCTCGTGGTTGTAGGCATGAAGAGTGGCGCTTTGCTCAATGTCGGTCTCTGTCTGCTGCTGCTTGATCAATTCGCTGTAGAATAACTTGTTTTCTCCGGCCTGAAGAGTGATATACGTTCTGGTGGGTATCGGGAGGGCCAGGATGCGGTGGCCGATACCGTCGATGTCGATGGCTGTCGTTTGGGTATCCGCTTTCTTTTCCTTGGTTTTATCCTTCTTGTCTTCAGACTTCAATTCCGGTTTTTTGGATTCCTCCTCATCGCTTTGAGCCTTCAGTGGAGAGGGTTCTTGCGCAGACAGTACGACCAGGTAGATGTTGGCCACGGGTTCGTGGGGATATTCGGACATGTCCACCCAGCCCATATCGTGGGACAAGTTGGTGGAAGCGGCGAAGTAGAGGTATTTCCCGTTCTGATCGAAGCAGGGGGAATAACAGTCGCTCATACCGTCGGTCAGCCGGTGGGAGCTGCCGTCGGAGATGCGGTAGAGGTGGATGTCTCGCAGGTTGTTGGCTCCATGAAGCGTGTAGGCCAGCCATCGGGAGTCGGGGGACCAGTCGTATTCTGAATAGGCGATGAATTTTGGATTAGTGAAAATCTTTTTGACTGTGCCGGTTGCCAAATCGGCGAGAAACACTTCCTGACGGTTGTTCTGGAAAACGATTTTCTTGCTGTCCGGGGACCACAAGGTGGAAGAATAGTATGCGGTGTCGGGTAAGGTGATAATCTGTGGCGGATTGGTGCCCTTCTGGTCTCGTATGAACAGAGCGTATTCACCGGGTTGGTCGCTGAAATAAGCGATCCGGCCGCCGTCCGGAGACCAGGCCGGTTCACGTTCGCTGAAAGCGGGTGTGTTGGTGATGTTGCGGATATCGCCTTTTTCAAGGGGAACGGTGACGATTTCGCCTCGGGCCTCGAAAACGGCTCGTTTCCCGCTGGGAGAGATACCGGCGTTGTAAACGAGGTTGCCGGCGGGGACAAAACCCGGACGAGCGACCAGTCGTTCACTGGGAATATTCACGGAGAGTCTGGATACCTTGTCGTTCTGAAAAAGGTGGAGACTGCCTTCCCTCTCAAAGACCACTCTGTCCTCCTGAACACCGAAGGCTTTGATGTCAGCCCCTTTGTATCGGGTTAACTGTTCCAGTTTTTTTAATTTGGGCTGGTAGCGGAAAAGATTCATGACCCGGTCGCGATCAGAGAGGAAGTAAATCCATTCTCCGGAAAAGCGGGGAAAGGTGTCGTTGCTGTCAGGATGGGGGATCTTTTCAGCTGAAAAGGTCTGCAAATCGAAAACCCAGATGAATGGGGCGTTGCCTCCTCGATATCTACGCCAGGTTTCGAAGGACTGCCGGTTGGAAAGCGAGGTGTATGCGTAGGTTCTGCCGTCTGGAGACATGGAGCCGAGCCAGGCCATGGGCATGGGCATTTCCTCCGGGTTGCCTCCTTCAATCGAGACTTTGTAGATTCGATTGTAGCGGTTGCTGCTTTTCCGGAAGCTGGAAAACAGAATGTAGCGGCCATCCGAGGACCAACCGGTAACCTGGTCCGCGCCGGGGTGATAGGTCAGGCGTTTGGGTTCTCCGCCTGATGCCGGAATGATATAGACATCCATGTTGTCGTCGTATTGACCACTGAAAGCGATGGTTTTACCGTCCGGGGAATAATAAGGGCTCAGTTCCAGTCCGGGGTGGCTGGTCAACTGGACCGCCGTACCCCCTTCACTGGAACAGGTCCATAAGTCTCCCGCGTAGGTGAATACAATCTGTTTGCCGTTGATATCCGGGCTGCGCAACAGGCGAGCATCTTCTATGGCGGGGAGTTGAGTGATCATGAAAAGGAAAATGAACGACCTGACGGTCCACTTCAGC
>CAYMND010000242.1:0-4814 GCA_964391685.1 uncultured Clostridia bacterium
TTTTCGGCTGGCCAGCAGGCGACGGACCTGCGAATCCTCTTTGGGAACGAATTCGATGATCAGGTGTCGGCAGAGAGTGCTGAAATAATCGGCGATCATCGGCAGGGGAACGTTGTTGGAAATGGCCAGATGGTGAACCAGGGCCAGGGCCATCAGCATGTCGGCCGTTCCCCGTCCGGGCAAGCTGCTGCGCTCGCTGTTGGCCCAGCCCAGCGCGGGGCTGGGGTTGGTCAGGTCGAGGAGAAGGGGAAGAATGCGGCTCTCCTGCTTCCGCTTCATTTCGCGGTAGTTGTATTCGACGGCGTTGGGATCGATGTCGAAAGCCAGAGAGGGAATGCCCCGGTCCGAGGCCAGCCGGGTGAAGCGTCCGGTATTGGCACCGAAGTCCCAGAGACTCTTCGGAGCGGTGTTGTCGAGCCAGTTGCCGATGATGACTGCTTTGTCGTCGCTGGCCTGCCGGCTGTAGTTGGTGTCGGCGTAATAGTCGCCCCATTCGGTTTTTGCGACCGGGCTCTTCAGCGCCCGGGTAGTACCGACCAGGCTGTTGATCAGGCCCTTGAATCCCAATGGACTGATTTTTCTCTCCAACAGCTGCGGGTTGCCGGTTCCGGCGCTGTCGGCGTGTTTCAGCTGCGAGCGGGCGTGCATGTGGAGATGTGAGAGCAGGGAAAAGGAGAAACGGGTTTTACCGGGCAGGAGTCGGCTGACCAGGTCGAGAGGTAAACCATCGATATATATTCGCAGCAGCTGTCCCAGCCGGATGTCGCTGTGTCGCATCAGGGCCAGGGGAGCGAGGAAATGCTGGCAGAACTGGCGGTAGGCCACCCAGGGACGGGTCATGTCGACGGGCTCGAATGAAAGGGTGTCGATGAGCACCGGACGACCTTGGTGAAACTGGATATTGTAGGCGCTGGAATCCTTGAGGCTCATGTTGTATTTCATGGCCCGGATCTGGATGTCCAGTGTCGTCAGGGCGGCGTCCTTCAGCTGGTCGAAACACCATTCGTACGGATAGCTGATGAAATCGATCCGGACAGGACGAATGACCTTGTAGGCTTGCTCCGGGTCCAGAGGAGAGATGTCGCTCTCTTCATGGGGAATGAGCAGACCGGCGGAAATCAGATCCTCATACAGGCCGGAATTCATCAGCTGATCGTACTCCGTCTGGTAGCTTTTGTTGACCTGGCGATAGAGACAACCTTCCCGTTCAAACAGAAAACCGCTGGGATCACGAAATGATGCTTTTTCTCTGCTCATTCTGCTCCACCTGCTGCGAAAATTCGGATAATCTTCTTTGCCGTTCTTATGATTTCGAGCCGCCCCTGATTTTACCCCAGAAGCTGGACAGCATAATCTTGATTTTGTCCCAGAACCTGCGTATGACAAAGGAAACCGCAAGCAGAGATGCAATGAGAATCTGAAAAACGTAACTTCCCGTGCCGGGGTCGATGTATCCGTAAATCGGCAGCTCACCGGCCAGGAACACTAACGAAACAAGGATGATGATGTTCATGATTGTCATATAATACCGTAAAATGGTGTGTATTTCCAGAGCTGGCAGAACGATCTTTTTGTTGCCGGCGGAACGGATGAGGTGTACTCTTTGTACATGAACAGAAAAAAACGAGCCTGGGGGCTGGCGCTGTCGGCCTTTCTCACCATTCTGATCTGGCGCCTTCCCTACGGCGGCTACCTGTTGTACCCCCTGACCATACTGGCCACATGGTTTCACGAAATGGCTCACGGGATCTGTGCCTTGCTGCTGGGGGGGTCCTTCCAGAGACTGGAACTGTTTGCTGACGGTTCCGGCCTGGCGGTGTACTCGGGGGCTCTGTATCTGGGGCTCCCGGGACAAGCGATGGTGGCCGCCGCAGGACCTCTGGGACCTGCCGTTGCCGGATCGCTGCTGATCCTGTCCAGTCGGGAGGAACGTTCGGCCAGGTGGGGTCTGCTGGTCATGGCCGTGTTCATGATTTTCTCGGTACTGGTCTGGGTTCGGACGAGTCTGGGTGTAATTTTGATCATGACAACGGCCGGATTGCTTCTGTGGATGGTGGCCAAGGGAAGGGGCAGCCTCCATGTCTGGACAGCCCAGTTTTTGGGGGTCAATGCCTGCATTTCTGTTTTTCTCCAGATCGATTACCTCTTCACCAACCATGTGCTCATGAATGGGAGAATTCTGTATTCGGACACCGGCCAGATAGCCCGGATTCTGCTTCTCCCCTACTGGTTCTGGGCGTTTCTTTTAGCCTTTCTGACTCTTTTGCTGCCTTTTCTGAGTTTGCGGAGGGCCTTGAGGTGAGTCTTTTCCCGAGTGCTCAAGCTTGTGGTATAATCCATCCTCATGATCCAAATCCGAAACCTTACTGTAGACCTTGGAAAACGTGTGCTGTTCAGCGGAGCCGAAGGGACCATCAACCTTGGTCGCAGAATCGGTCTGGTAGGTGAAAACGGGGTTGGAAAGTCAACTCTGCTGAAGGTCCTGGTCGGAGAACGAAGCGATTTTTCCGGAGAAATCATCAAACCGAAAGGACTGCGCATCGGTTACCTGCCTCAGGAGGAACTGCCGTTGCCCGGCGAAACGGTGCTCGGGGCCGTTGTGGCCGGAAACAACGATGTCCTTGCAATGGAAGAGCAATTGGAACGATTGCACCGGGACCCGTCCTCCCTGGAAGGGGCCGAAGGCCATGAAGAGTGGCTTCGGCGCCTGGAACAGCTGCAGCATCGGATGGAATCTTCATCGGCATATGCGTTGGAAGCGACAGCGAAGAAGATTCTCGGCGGATTGGGCGTACCTGCCGGCTGGTTTTCACGCCCGCTCCGGGAGTTGAGCGGCGGGTGGTGCATGAGGATCTGGTTGGCGAGGCTGCTGTGCCAGGAGCCTGACCTGCTGCTGCTCGATGAGCCGACCAATCATCTTGATACCCCGGCCATGGATTGGCTAGAGTCTTACCTGTTCTCTTTTCCCGGTGCGGTTCTCACTGTTTCTCACGACCGGTTTTTCCTCAACCGCACGGTCCATGAGATCTGGGGATTGCACAGCGGGAGAATCCACCGTTTCGTCGGACGGTACGACGCGTTTGTGGAATGGTGGGACAAGGAAAGGGAACTGGAAGCGGAAAAAAGGCGTCAGGCGATGGAGGAGCGGGAACGGATCGAGCGGTTCATCGACCGGTTCCGCTACAAGGCCAGCAAGGCGAAGCAGGTGCAGAGCCGCATCAAGCTGTTGGATAAAATGGATCCGCTACCGGAGAGTCATGGCAGCCATATCAATCGCTCCATGAATTTCACTCTCAACACAGCGGTGCGCAGCTATTCCGATGTCTTGCAGCTGAAAGATCTGAGCTTTCGCTACAACGATAAAGATCCGCAAGTGCTTTCCGGGGTGAGTGCCCATTTGTTCCGGGGAGAAAAGATCGCACTGATCGGGGCCAACGGCGCCGGAAAGACGACATTGACCCGTTTGATTACTGGAGCCCTGACCGGATTCTGCGGGGAGCTCGTGGTGGGTGAGCGGGTCAGTATCGGTCACTTTGGTCAGCATCAGTTGGAAATGCTGGATCCCGACCTGACGGCTTATGAGGAGATCAGTCGCAGCGCAGCCCTGGAACAGGTGCCGGTCATCCGGGATTTACTCGGACTTTTCGGTATCCGGGGCGACGACGTGAACAAACGGATCAACATTCTCTCGGGTGGAGAGAAAGCCCGGGTATCTCTGGTGAAGATTCTTCTCTCTTCTGCCAACTTCATCATAATGGATGAACCGACCAATCATCTCGACGTTTCGGCCCGTACCGCCCTGGAGAAGGCCCTGAAGAGTTACGACGGGACTCTGCTGCTCATTTCCCACGACCGTTATTTTCTCGACCGGCTGGTGGGTCGGGTCTGGCTGCTCGAGGATGGAAACCTGCAGGACTACCTGGGCAACTACAGCGATTTTCTGGAGAAGCGAGGCCGCAGCCGGTCCGATGAGGGTATCGGCGGTGCCGCTGCGTCCGATGCGGCTCCGGCAGTTCGCGGCGGTCGGCGGGAACAGCGCAAAGTGGCTGCGGAGATCAGACAGAGATACAGCGCCCGGCGGGGTAAGCTCGAGAAAAAGGTCAGGGAATTCGAGAGCCGGATTGAAGATCTCGAGGCCAGGAAGAAATTACTGTTGCAGGATTTGGCGGGAGAAACCATTTATTTGAAGCCGGCTCGGGTTGTGGAGGCCCAGAAGGAACTTTCGGCCATTGAAGATCTTCTGAGGGAAGTCCTGCCGTCCTGGGAACGGGAAGCTGAAGCGCTGGAGCAGCTCCAGAGTGAGATGAATACCGAACTGGCTCTTCTGGAATCTCCATGAGTGCTCAGTGGGGGACGGTGCACCACTTCACCACATAGCAATGATGAATAACTTGTTAGTGCTTTTTTTGTTACGAGTTGATTCATGTAACAAAATATGATATTGCTGGTGCATGAGAAGGGCGAGAATCACATACGAGGGCGCATTTCATCATGCGATGAACCGTGGATTCGAAGGCCGAAAGATATTCACATATGATCGCGATAAAAAAAAGTTCATTGATTTATTAGCTGAAATTCAAACATTAACAAGGATAAGGGTTTTGGCCTACTGTGTCTTGGATAATCATTATCATGTCATTATTCAAGATACTACTGATCGTCTTGCGGATTTTTTTAAACAGCTTAACGGCCAGTACGCAACATATTATCGCCAGAAATACGGAGGGAGAGGTTATGTTTTTCAAGATCGGTACAAATCAATGCTTATTCAAGATGATGCATACTTGATGGTTGCTTTGGCGTATGTATTAAAC
>CAYMND010000243.1:0-4804 GCA_964391685.1 uncultured Clostridia bacterium
CTCTCCGTTTTGTACTACCCGATCCTGATCCTCTTTTCCCTGCTGGTCCTGGCTTTCATTCTGGCCGCCCTCAAGCATTTCCTCAAACCCGTCTGGGACATGCTTCTCCTTCTTCTCAAACCTTTCCGCATGCTGTTCAAAAAAAAAACCGAAAAAGGTTATTAAAAATTCTTCATTTTTTTTGTTGCAAGATATAATCCGCTACCTGATGATGACCGTTTTCCCTGGCTATGGATACTGCAGTATAACCGTTGTCGGTTACGATATCCGGATCAGCGTTCTTCGCCATGAGATATTTCACAATTGCAATGTGACCGCCGTTTGCGGCCCAAATCAAAGGCGTAATGTTGTGGTCCGTGTTTCTGGCATTGATGTCGGCACCTTTTCTTACCAGTAGCTCTACAATTTCGGGATGCCCGATTTTGGCTGCAGCCATTAATGCCGTCGAACCCCTGTTGCTTTTGGCATGTATGTCGGCACCCTTTTCGAGCAGTTTTTTTATCAGGTTGACAGATGCCTTGGAACATTCGCTAGCCACCATCAGAGCGTCGAATCCGCCGTTGTCTCTGCTTCCGATGTCGATACCCTTTTCTATGAGAAATTCCGATACTTCTTCGTGACCGTTGAAAGCAGAAAGCATCAGGGCGCTTGTTCCGTTTCTGTTGCGGGTGTTGATATCTGCTCCAAGTTCCAGAAACTCCTTCATCATGTTGAGATTCCCTTTTTCTGAATTCTCAAGAAAATGGACGTTGATCAGGATATGGTCATTGGATATGTCCGCGGAAATTTCCGCCATGCTCCGATATTCGATTTCGACTATCGCTTGGTATAAAAGCTGAAGTTCATACATGTTGGGCTTCTTCCCCATTCCCAGTAATCCCTTTTTTCCAGTTTCAATCAATTCCACCCCAACAAGCCGGATTGCTTCATCACTGATCCCATTCATTTTTCGGCGGGCTTCCTCTTCAGTAAAAGCGGTTACTCTTTCCTTCTTCAGTATTGGCTCACGGACAATTGTCTCTTTTTTCTTCACTGCGTTGATGCCCATCGTTCCACGGGCTTTGTTCAGGGCTTCCTCAAGTGTATCCGCTGTACACCTTGTTTTTTGATCCAATGGTTTTTTTTCTGTACTGGAACGGATGAACCATCCCGGGGGGATCTGTTTTTTGATACTCTCCATGGCTTCGGTAACGGTTTCTGCCCTGGCATGCAACGTTTTCTGATTCATTTTCCCCTCCATCATTTTATCTGACAACAATATTATAAAGAAAAAAATCATGGTATCAAGATGACCGGAAACGGAATCAAATTCTGATTATTAAGCATTTTCAAACACTATTATCGGTTGTGTCGTGAGGACCGTTCGCGTTGACTTTTGTTTCCCGGGGATTTACCATCGATTCATACATTGTAACCACGGTAGAGAGAGGTATGCTGCATGCTGGCCGAGTTGAAGGAGAAAATCTGGGGAATACTCCATGATCAGGAAGTCTCTCTGGTCATGATCGTCGGTTCGGACGGTGAAATTCTCTGGCGCCGGGGGCGCTCTGTCGCCGGGCGGACGATCGGAGAAGGAGAGGGCTTCTCAAAGACGGCTCTGTTGAAACTTGATAAAATGAAGGAACCGGAAATCGAGGAAAACGCCTTCGTTCAGTTCAGCGGCGGCACCCTTTCCCAATCCGCCCGTGGGCTTCGGATCCGGACGGTTCTGGTCGTTCCCCTTTCCGGCGGCTTCTCCCTCTATATCGATTCGGGAACCCGGGAGGGATTCACCCGGCAGGACATTTCACTGTTTCGTGCTCTCGGTGACCTGTTGTCGGGACACCTGGAACGGATCCATCAGTCCCAGGGGATGCCCGGCGGTATTGTCGGCGACAGCGAGGCCATGACGAAGGTCAGGAAACTGGTCATGCGCTATGCCATAGAGGAGGATCCCGTACTGCTCAGCGGTGAAACCGGAGTCGGTAAGAATCATGTGGCCGAATTGATCCATCAATATTCCGGCCGAAAAGGTCGGCTGGTGACCATCAATACGCCGTCTATTCCCGATACCCTGATGGAATCGGAACTGTTCGGCTGTCGGAAAGGGGCCTATTCCGGTGCCGTGGAGAGCCGGAAGGGGCTGGTTGCCGAAGCCGAAGGCGGGACGCTGTTCCTGGACGAAATCGCCGAGATTCCTCTGAATGTCCAGGCCAAGCTGTTGGCTTTCATCGAGCGGAAGACCTACCGCCCGATCGGGGAAAGCCGGGAAATCAAGGCCGATGTCCGAATCATTACCGCAAGCAACCGTATCCTTTCCGAAGAGGTGGGTGCCGGGCGCTTCCGGCGGGATCTCTATTACCGGCTCAACATCCTGCCCATCGTCATCCCTCCGCTTCGACATCGCCGGGAGGACATCGATGCCCTGGTGACTGCCTACACCGGTCTGCTTCGGGGAGCTGTACTGGATGAAACCTGCCGGTTCATGCTCAGAAACCACGACTGGCCCGGGAATGTTCGGGAATTGATACAAGTGATGAAACGCTGCGGTGTTCTGAGTTCAGACCTGACTCCTTTGGAAGCGCTGCGGGAAATCCTGGTCGAGAGTGGGGATCCGCCTCCCGATGGCGGTCCGGGAACGGATGCGACGGATGATCACTATGCCGACGGTTTTATGACGGGCAATACCTTCTGGCAGGGGCCCTGGCGGGATTTCATCGAACGGCGTATCAACACGATCCAGTTGCGGACCTTTCTGATGAGTCGATTCAGGAAGTTCGGAAGTCTCAAAACCCTGGCCGAAAGTATGAACATCCCGAAGGAGGAATACCCGCGCTTTGTTTCGGCCCTGCACAAGTATGATATTCATCCCGCCAAGCGAGACTGAGAAGAAAGTCATGAAGGAGGAAATGCCCAAATGAAGTCGGTATATGGGAAAAGTCTGCTGGCCGCTTGTCTGTACCTGTACTGTTTGACTGTTGGCAGCGTCGATCCTGCAGTTCAACAGAAGATCGATGAGATCGAAAAACGCCTGGAGTCCGCACCGGAATCGGAACGTGCGCCTCTATACAATCAGATCGCTGCGCTGGTGGTCCGGAGCGACGGGAAAAGGGCCTTGGAAAACTTTACGCTGGCTCTGGAACAGGCGGAAAAAAACAATCAGGAGAAAGAGAAAGCCGTTGCCGTCAAGGGAAGAGGGGTGGCTTTGATGGTACTGGAACGGTTTGAAGAGAGTTTGACGGAATTCGAAAAAGCGGAGAAAATGTTCTCGGAACTGAGCGATTCCACCAACAGGGCCCGCTCTCTGGGTTATTCGGCCATGGTGCTGGCTGACTTGGGCCGTTATCCGGATGCGGTGGACAGAACAAAACAAGTGATGCAAATCTTCCGGGATCTGGACGATAAGGCAGGTATAGCGGCGGCGGCCAACAACCTCGGTTCCTACCTGTACGCAATGGGGGATTACCAGGAAGCTCTGAACTGTTGTTTCGAGGCGCTCGCCATCGAGGAATCTTTAGGGAGAACGATCGGTACCGCCAACAATCTCAACAGTATCGGCAACATATATACGGCGTTGAAAGAACACATCAAGGCGAGGGAATATTTTATCAAAGCGAAAACGCTTTTTCTCGAGGCGGACAATCCGCTCAGTGCATCACTGGTAATCAGCAATATCGGGGCGACTTATGAGTCAGCCGGAGACGACGATACCGCGTTCTCCTATTACGAGCAAGCCGTCGAAATGGCCGGAAAAGCCGGTTCGCTGGGTGCACAGTCGAATCCCCTCAACAACATGGGCGTTATTCTCATCAAGCGTGGACTTTACCGGGAGGCTCTGCAGAAATTCCAGCAGGCGATGGAGATCCGCATCAAACTCGACCAGAGAGCCGACCTGATCACCTCATATCACAATATCGCCGAGGTGAATCTGAAAATGGGACGGCCGAGTGATGCCATGACCAATCTGGAAAAGGCCCTGGTAATTGCCGAGGAGGTGCAATCCCGGTCCTCCCTGGCCATGATATATAAATTGATGGCCGTGACCCTGCATGAATTGAGGCGCGACAGGCAGGCTTATCTCTATCAGAACCGATACATCGATACCCGGGAAGCCATCCTGGATGAGCAGAAAAACAAGGACATCGTTCAGGTCGAAGCCAAGTACAATCTGGAAAAAAAGGAGAAGGAACTGGCTCTGATCAAAAGGGATCAGGAGTTGCAGCGGCTTCAGCTTTCCGGTGCCCGGCAACAGCTTTTCATCGCCCTGCTTGCGGCGCTGCTCGCCCTTTCTGGACTCTTCTGGCTGGGCAAGCGCTATCGGAGGCTGTTCGTCTTCTGGAAAAAAAAGAACTATATCGGCCATTATCAGGTGGGTGAACGTCTGGGAGGCGGCGGCATCGGTGATGTCTACAAGGCCTACTCCGTCCGGGACGCCAACATGCCGGTGGCATTGAAGCTGTTGCGGGAGGAGTCTTCCCGTGATCCGCTGTTGAGAAAACGATTTCTGCATGAAGCCAGGGTCATCGATCAGCTGGAACATCCCAATATCGTCAAGGTGCTGGAACGGGGGGAGACCAATGATCGATTGTATCTGGCCATGGAGTTCATCGACGGACGTACCTTGGCCGACATCATTCGTGAGAACCCGCGCCTGCCGGTCGAATTCTGCCTCCAGGTGATGAGACAGCTTCTCGATGCCGTGGAGGTGCTGCATCGTCAGGGGATCCTTCATCGTGATCTGAAACCCGACAACGTCATGGTTCTGGATTCGAAGACCGATTCACCCAGAGTGAAGCTGATGGATTTCGATCTGGCCCGGGATTTG
>CAYMND010000244.1:0-4796 GCA_964391685.1 uncultured Clostridia bacterium
CGGTGGTCCGGTTCAAAATCGGGGCTGAAATCGAGTTCCAGTGGTTCTTGAGATGATATTGCGGAAGCCCCGGACCCCAGCCATTCCAGAATTTCCTTTCCGTTTTGGGGACGGTTAAACGGATCCTTGGCCATCATCTTGTCCAGCAAGGGTTGATAACGTGCGTGTTCAATTTCCAATTGCGGTGGTGGCGCTTCAACGTGTTTGACAATGACGCCTACTGTATTGTCGGCTTGGTACGGAGGCTTTTTGGAGAGCATATGATATAAAATCGCTCCGAGCGAATAATGATCCGAGCGATTGTCAATCGCTTGATTCCGGCATTGCTCGGGACTTTTATAGTATGCCGCCGGTGACACCTTTCCGCTGTCAAAAAAGGGGCTTTGGTACGATTGGAGAATAAAGGTGCCTAAGTTCATGATGGCCAGCGAACCGTCTTCTCTGAACATGATGCTGCCAGGAGTAAGATGTCCATGAACGTAGCCTTGAATGTGCATGTAATCGAGCGCCTTGACAATGTCTTGGAAAAGGTCGATGCATTCGCTCAGAGACAATTGAGGCAGACGATCGAGTAGAGTGACCACAGGTCTTTCGTATGCTGTGAAAAAGAAACCGCTCTCCTGGCCGAAGTCTATGAGCTTGATGACCCCCGGATAGTTCATGCTTCGAATCGCTTTTGCCTCTTCGATGAAAGCCTGAACGATATGCGGTTCGGTATTGTGTTTTGGATTTAAAAGCTTTATGAGTGCCTTTTGCCGTGTTTTCTTGACTATTCCATGATAAAAAGTGGAATCTTCGCTTTGTCCCAATTCCCTTTCGAGTAAGAAATCATTCATTGTCGGTAGGCTGTTTTCCATTTCTTACCTCTCTCTATCAATGCTTGACTGCGTTCACAAATCGGTTTTCTATTGCGGATTTTCTTTCTTTTCAATATTGATTAATTCCACTTCAAAAACAAGATAACTGTAAGGAGGAATGATATTGGCAATTCTCTTTGAGCCGTATCCGAGTTTGGGAGGGACGATCAGCACTCTTTTTTCTCCGGTTTTCATACTCTGCAGAGCTTCTTCCCAGCCCTTTATGACCCGGTTTTCACCAATGGGAAACGCAATCGGTTCATTTCTTTTCTTTGAACTGTCAAATTCTGTTCCATCAGTAAGCCGACCGGTATAGTGAACGTGAACGATGTCTCCTGCATTGGGAGTGGGTCCATGACCTGGGGTAAGTGTAATGAACATCAGGCCGCTTTCGGTTTTTTCTGTTTCGGGCCATTTTTCGTTAATCAGCTTTTCCTGTTCTGCCAGTTTTTTTTCTATTTCGGCGTTGATTTCATTTAATTTTTCCTGGACCATTTTTCTGAAGGATTCATTATCTACCTTGAAAGATACGGCTTCTTTGCCGACTCTATCGATTTTGATCGATTTAATCAAATCTCCCTTTTCAATTTTTCCGATCACGTCCAGTCCTTCAACCAGTTCACCAAAGATTGAATGTCTTCCGTCCAGATTCGGAAGCTCTTTCTGAGTGATATAGAATTGGCAGCCGCCGGAATTCGGAAAACCTGTGTTTGCCATGGCCAGAATTCCCGGCTTGTTGTGTTTTAGTTCCGGGTTGATTTCATCCGGTATGATGTATCCGGGAGTTCCGGTACCGTCACCTTTCGGGCACCCCCCCTGAATGACAAAATCCGGTTCTACGCGATGAAACGTCAAGCCGTTGTAAAAAGGTACGCCGACGCCTTTGACGTTGTTCTGAATTCATCCCTCTGAAAGCCCGATGAAATTACTGACAGTTATTGGCGCTTCATGGTAAAAAAGCTTGGCCACCATGATACCCTTATCCGTTTCGATTTCTGCGAAAAGCCCATTTTCTCGTTTCTCTTTGCAACCGTTTACCAAAAAGGTGAAAAGAAGGCAAGAAATCATTATTGTGATCAGCTTGAATCTCATCTGTCAGCCTCCTGGAGCGAATACCTGTTGAAATGATTATAAAGGAGGTCAAGAAAAAAGAGAAGGCATGCAATGAAAAAAATGATTAACTGTACCGGCTCTCAATGATGGGGATATCTTTCATCCCCCCATTTTTTGAACAGCCCAAGCTGTAAACATAGATTTATAGCGCTTTTATAAAGTTTTTGGGGTTTAAAAGGTGGGTTTTTTCCGTTATAATGGAGTTGACGAAAAACCGCTATAACAAAGGAAAAAACCCATGGATATTGTATCAGAAACTCAAGTAAAAGTGAAACAGATCGCCAAAAGGCTGATCAACAAAAGGAATTTAGGATTAAGCAAGCCACTCAAGAAGCTGGTTTTAGAGATGTCATTCGGCATCCTGCTGACAGGTAGTTGCACACTCAACGAAATCGCTCGCAGGTTGGGAGAAGAGACCAAGCTCAAGCATACTCTCAAGCGGTTCTACAACATGCTTGGGCATGGTGACAAAGTTCTGGAGTACTGCAATCGGGTATGTCTCGAAGAGATGAGCGTTTTTCTCAATGATCAGACGGTTCTGGCACTGGATGGTGGTGATATCGTTCACGTATACGGTCGCAAGTTCGAGAACATGACAATGGTACGTGACGGCAGCAAGAAAGAGCTCCAGTCTGGCTATTGGTTGAATCAGGTCAGTGGTTACGATCCAGTCAGCAAAGAGTCCTTTCCTTTGCTTTTGGACATTTACAGTACAAAAGAGAACAGGTTTATAAGTGCCAATGACGAGTCAATCGCCATGATCAAGCGAGTGCGTGAAGTCAGTGCAGCCAAAGTGCTGTGGGTACTGGACCGGGGCTATGACGGGGAACCGATTTTGAAATATCTGCTATCCGCGAAAGAAGATTTTATGCTCCGAATGACGGACAAGCGGAATCTGTTGTTAAGAGGGAAAGCGGTCAACATCGAGGCTTTGGCAAAAGGGATCAATCGTCGGAATAAATATGGAGACCATGCGAGATATGGCAGCAAGAAAGTGAAGATAAAGCTTGGGTACTGGGAATATGAGGTCACGCTGGTCGTGCTTAAAAACAAGTACAGCCAGGAACCGATCATTTTTCTGACAAACGGCTGGATCAAGAGCAGCAAGGAACTCAAGCGTCGTATTAGAGGATACTTTTATCGTTGGGGTGTCGAGGAAAGTTATCGTTTTGAGAAACAAAGCTTTGGCATAGAAAAATCCACCGTCAGAAATTACGATCGAATAAAAAGTCTAATCGGGTTGAGCCTTTTCGCTTGGCTCCTGCTGGTAAAGGCCAAGCAGAATGGGAAAGTTAATGAGGTCTTGCTCAAACAGGCAAAGCCTGAAAAAACAAAAAAAAGAAACAGCCGAAGTTCATCTATTATCGCTTGGTTAAGGGAATGCAAAACCTCTTCAGTTCAGCTTCCAGGCTGTTTATGTTCAGAGAGAAAAGAAGCAACAAAAAAAGGCGCTCAAAAGAACTATGCTTCACTCCGAGGTTGCTTTTTCCCGACAAAATTAGCAATGAACTGTTCTTGCTTGAAAAGGTAGGATAAAAAATGGGGGGACGCCAGTGGGGATATAGATTGACTTTACCCGATTGGTTTTTTATTCTTTAGGCTATATATATTACCTGAGGTGAACATGAAACAAAGAGAAGTGGTCGTTATTGGATCTGGGCCGGCAGGGTTGACTGCTGCAATTTATACAGCTCGCGCCAACCTTTCCCCTTTGGTAATTGAAGGGTACCAGGCCGGGGGACAGTTGATGACGACGACAGATATAGAGAATTTTCCCGGATTTAAAAACGGGATTGCCGGCCCGGATCTCATGGCGGAGATTCGAGCGCAGGCGGAACGTTTCGGAGCAGAATTTCTTACCAGCGATGTCACGGGTGTTGATCTTGCAGCTTCTCCGAAGAAGATCACCATCGATAACGATGAGATTCTCACAAAGACGGTTATCATTGCGACAGGTGCGACCGCCAACTACCTGGGCCTTCCGGGTGAATCCAGACTGAAAGGAAAGGGGGTCAGCGCTTGTGCCACGTGTGATGGATTTTTCTTCAGAGATAAAATTGTTGCCGTTGTGGGTGGAGGCGACAGCGCCATGGAGGAAGCCGTTTTTTTGACTCGTTTTGCCAGTAAAGTATATTTGATTCATCGCCGCAACCAGTTCAGGGCTTCAAAAATCATGGTCGAAAAAGCAAAAGGAAGCGGGAAGATTGAATTTTTTCTCGATCGACAGATCGTTGATGTGCTGGGCGAGGAGCGAGTGTCGGGACTTCGGTTGAAGAGAAATGAAGACAATCAGGAAGAAGCGCTCCCCGTTGACGGTGTTTTTATGGCGATCGGTCATACTCCGGCAACTGCGTTGTTCAAAGGACAGCTTGATCTCGATGAAAAAGGATATATCCTGACCAAAGTGGAAAAAGGGAAACAGTGTTCAACCAATATTGAAGGGGTTTTTGCTTGCGGAGATGTTCAGGATGCACATTACCGTCAGGCGATCACCTCGGCGGGAAGTGGCTGTATGGCTGCACTCGAGGCGGAAAAATATCTCGAATCACTCTGACTGCTGATAAAAACGTCCGGCAAATCAGACATTATCGGTCGCCCATGATGTATTCCCGGTTGCAGGAACGGTAAACTGCGGCAGCACAGAACCAGAACGAAAGAGCCAACAGCACTGTAATGGCAGTGGAGGAAGACACGGTGCTCTGGAATATGCGCAGTACACTCGCTTTTTCAGGCAGAGCGGTCGGCAGGATTGATTTTAGAAAGTAAATGATAGAAAGCTTCTGGATAAATCCGGGCATATATTGGACGAATTGCGCCCAGGGAAAA
>CAYMND010000245.1:0-4789 GCA_964391685.1 uncultured Clostridia bacterium
GAGATCACCATCAAGATCGTGTATTACGGTCCGGCATTGAGCGGGAAAACCACCTGTCTCAAATATATATACTCCAGCAAGGAATTTCAGAAGAAAGGAAAACTGATCACTCTGGATACCGACGGTGATCGGACCCTGTTCTTCGATTTCCTGCCGGTGGAAGTCGGCACACTCGGTGATTATACCATCAAGATGCAGCTCTACACCGTTCCCGGCCAGGTGGCGTACGATACCACCCGTAAGCTGGTACTGCAGGGAGCCGACGGTGTCGTATTCGTAGCCGATTCACAGAAAGTGATGCGGGATCAGAATATCGACAGCTTTCACAATTTGAAAATCAACCTGGGACTCAACAATATCTCTTTTTCCGAAGTTCCCATTATTCTCCACTACAACAAACGGGACATCCAGGATGTCATGTCCCTGGATCAGCTGAACGAAGATCTCAATACCGCATCGAGACCTTTTTTCCCGACCACCGCGACCTCAGGGGAGAATATTCTGGAAGGGCTCAACAGCATAATGAAGCTGGTGATCATTTATCTGAAGAACCGGCTTTCCATCTTCCAGAAAGACAAGACGGTCATGTTTTCCCGTGAGCAGATGGAATCGGCGAAAGCCGGTACGACACAGGTGCCTCCCCCCGGTCCGGTGAAGAAGACCGCATCGAAGACCGCAGAGAGAGAAGATACCGCAAAAGAGTCTCTTTTTGAGCTGAAGGCGCCGATCATGGAGGAACGGATCGTTTCGGACTCTCCGAGTGGAGGAGATATTTTCAATCTGGATGACGAGAATCTGGTGGTCGAAACCAGTGACGATCCGATTTTTGATGTTCCGGAAGTTTCCCTTGAAGACGCCATGAAGAGCGGCGATCACGGAGTGGCTTCCGAGGATTACATCGAACTGAACGAGTCTGCGGCGGAATCCGATGAGGCCTATTCGCTGTCCCAGACGGACATGATCGACGAACCCGCTTCCAAGTCCGGGGCCAAAAAGGAAAAGGATATGAGTCAGACCGATCACGTCATCATGCCCCGCCCGCAATCCGATTCGTCGGGAGCCGTGACTCTTCCGCTGACCCTGACCATACCGCCCGGTGAACAGGAAATCACCCTGCACCTGCAACTGCACATCAAAGTATCCGGAAGCTGAAAAATTGGTTTCTCGAGGAAATATGATGCTGAAGAAAATCATGGTCATCGCACTGCTCGGCTTCTTTTGGCCGATTTTTCCGCAATCGGCGCTCGAGCGGTTGACCACTCAGGCTGTGGACGATATTGTTCCCCTGCTGCAGTCGCCGAACCCAGTGGTGGCTGCAGTGGAATTCAGCAATTACAGCTTTCTGTCCGATCTGGAGGCTCAGACCTTTTATCAGCTTTTGTCGGTTAAGCTCGAACGGTCGGGGAAACTGATCTATCGGGACCTGATGGTCGATTTGACCGCCGGCAGGGGGAAGTTCAATTTCAGTGACCTTTCCCGTATCCGATACGGACTGCAGCTGGTACTGCTGAATCATCCCCGCGGACTTTCCTTCTCCGCAGCGGTGCGGTTGGTGGAATCATCCGAATTGCTGGGAGTGGTGTACCGGACAGAGGAGATCAGTCCGACCGAACTCTGGGCGGTAACACTTCTGGGTGATACGTCCGCCCCGGCAGAACTGATCCTGAAGAAAACCGATTCATTCCGTATCGACAACTCCGTCTTTCATGTGGCACAGGATACTGCAGAGAATCCCGGAAAGAACGACCTGTACGCTTTGACTCCGGAACACCTCATCGTCTGGCACGGGATGAGCCCCAACCAGAATTCCGGAGAAAAAATTCCCATCAAATGGTTCCCGCCGAGAACGCCAAGTATCCAGAATGAAGGAAAGATCACGTTTTTCAGCGCCGACGGAGAACGATTTATGGCCTTCGGAGCCAATTTCGCTCCGGGAGGCATGGTCGTCAAGACCGTAAACCAGGGAGAGTTGACTGTAAAAAAGGTTCCCTTCGTTCCGGTTGCCGCCTCAGTCATCGGCGATGTACCCTGCTTGATCGGCAGCCGCTATGTTCCGGGCACCAACATTTTTGACGGATTGATTCAGTTCATGAGTCTGGCTTCATTGAAGACGGACGGGAAAGAGAACGCGGGTGTCGCCCGAAAACAGATGACGCCGTTATTCGATATGGCGCTTGTCAAGCGCGAAGACGGCAGAATCCGTTCTTTTTTCGCGGTAGACGAAAAATATCGGCTGGTCATGAGTGACGCCGAATGGAATGCTCTGCTCGATCTTTCAGCCGAGCACCCGACTTGCGGGGCCAACATGACTCTGGTGAACGGAAAATGGCTGGTAACCAGTGCGGCGGAGAATAAGAACGACGCATTGAAGTTGTACTTTGTCGGTGACGGAGGCCTGCGATACGTCGGTGATCAGATGCTGGAGGGAAGGATTCATTCGATGAGTGAGGGCCGTTACAGCGGGAATACAGGATTGTGGGTCTTGCGGCATACGAGCGATCAATTCGGCTTGAGAACGACCTGGCTCGACTTCTGGATGGTGGCGAAAGATGAAAACTAGAGCCCTGGCGTCCCTTCTGATTCTCCTGCTCGCAAGTACAATCCCTGCGGCCGTCAAGACCCGGTACGGGGGCAGTCTCCGCCTGCGTTTGAACGAACCGGACACCTTGCGGATGAGCGCATCCAGTCATTCGAACCTGATTTTGTACTCCCTTTTGTACGAAAACTTATTTTATTCCGTTGCCGGAAAAGAGCTCAAAAGCAATATCTTCAAAAGATTTTCTCTGGACAACGGCGGAATGCTGCTGACGCTGGAGTTGAACGAAGGATTGGCCTTTTCCAATGGGAAACCGATTCTGAGCCGGCATGTGAAAAATTCTCTGACGACCTTTTTCAACCGGATTATGTACCGTTCCAAGCGGATAGCCGGTAAAGTGAAGAGTATGGTCGTGAAAGGTGACACTACCCTGGAGATATCGCTCAATTCTGCAGAACCGGGTATCGTCGAGGAACTGTCCGCTCCGGAACTGGTTCTGATCGGAGACGAAGAACTGGCTTTTTCCGGTCCCTATTCTCCGAAAAACTGGGAAAAGGGGAAGTTCATTGTCATGACCGCCAACCCGTACTATGCCGGCGGACGACATCCCATCGACGAAGTCACCGTTCTCTTTCAGGATGACGCGGAGATGGATATTTTTCTTGCGGAACCGGGTTTTTCTTCACCGCAGTACCGGTCTTACCCCTCCGGCTTGTATGAAAACACCTACATCACTTTCCCGGCTACCGGAAATTCGGGGCAGAACAAGCGGATGGCATTCTTCTCCCTGTGCAGCTCATTGTCGGGCCTGACCGGCACCATCCGGCTTGAATCGCTCACATCCGAGGAAGAGAGCCCGTTGAAAATTTCCATACGGCAGATGGGAGACCGTAAAGTGGTTCCCATTTTGAGAAGTTCAAGACAGACCGTATATCTGGCGTCTTCTCTCAGTGTTCTGGAACCGTCGCTTGCAGAGCGTTTTCGCCGTCTGGCCATACCGGTTGAAATCCGTATTCTTTCCGATAACGATCTTTCCGGGTATATTCAGAAAAATCCCGTTCCCGTCCTGATCGTCAAGAAGCTTTTCAGAAAAGAGATGCCCTTGACGGAGAAGCTGGCTTCCCTCATCAGAGAGTTCAGCTTCAACCGGTTCGACGAAACCACTCTGGGATTGATCAAACAGCTGGAAGAACTGTCCGGAATGAGTCGGGATGAACTGATCGTTCCCGCATTGTCTGGAATCATGGAAAAGATCGTGGAGGACGGCATCATCCTTCCGTTGTATCAGCAGCGGTTTCAGCTGATGATCCGCCGGGGATTCGAACCGGTTGTCATCGATCAGTACAGTCGTATCGTCTGGAGTGAACTTCGACATGAATAAAACAACGGGTAGCGGTCGGGGGCCAGGTAGTTTTCTTTTGGCCGGTGTCTTGTTTCTGATCGGTTCATTGAATATCGGGGCCTTGAATCTCGGTTTCATGGCCGGAACCGTCAGCAAACCGTCCAGGACGTTCTGGGGAGTGTCCGGGCAGATGGGCATGATTGTCCCGGCATTGAAGCTGGAGCTCGAATGGATGCGTTTTCCCGAAGATGAAATGTTCAACCTTCATGCCGGTATCATGTTCCGGCCGAAAACCGGTAAATTTTCACCCTACGGTGTGCTCGGAGTCGGTACTTCCTACGACAAGATCGGCAACATGTTCAAACGGGACAACAATTACGTCTATTTCGGTTTCGGCAGTCATCTGTTCTTGATTTCCCTATTATCTGTTCGGGCGGATCTGCGTTTTCTCAATTACAAGGATGACCATTATTTCCGCATCAGCGGGGGATTGTTCGTTCATTTTTAACAGTTGACAGTTTTCTTGCCTCTTCACGACTCACGCCTTACGTTTTACGTCCCCTTGACCTCACCCCGGCACCCCTCCCCTAAAGGGAAGGGGACTTGGTCTCTGAGCCCCCGTTCCTTCAGGAAAGGGGGAAGCAGGGGGAAAGGTCATAAAAACGATAAATGGGTCAGGAGAGTCCTCTATTCGATGATCTTGATGTAGCTGTTCTTTCTCAGATCCTCGATGTATTCCTTGAGTTTTTCATCCTGAATGCCTTCTCGGATGATCCGCTCGATCTGCCCGCGAACATCCTTGTACTCTTTCAGGTGTTCGTCGACTCTTTCCACAAGGGATAAACGATACCAGCCCGAATCGGTCTCGACCCAGGGAGTAACGGATCCGACGGTTTTGAGAGATTTGGCGG
>CAYMND010000246.1:0-4789 GCA_964391685.1 uncultured Clostridia bacterium
CATGGCGAAACGTTTTTTCCCTGGAATCGAACGCAACGACCATCCGGCCGGGAGCCAGCTCGTCCAGCATGGCTTCCATACGGCTGACGAAACCGAAAACCGCCCCGGTGGGTACCCCGCCCATGGTGCGCATGTGGGAATTGGCGTAAAAAGAACTGAAAGTCAGATACATGCCGTCGACAAGCAGCAGGGATCTCGTCATGGTAACCTCCGAAGAAAAAAGATCCGGACAGGATTCAGCTGTTCTCCATCAGGTAATCGAGCACCATCTCGTCGAGAGTCTGCTCGTCGACCATCTGGGTGTCGAGGGAAAGAAGATGCATGAATTTTCCGCCCTTCAATTCACCGATTACCTGATCGTGCTGGGTCTTCATCATCGACTTGATGCGTTTGCGCAGATCGGCTTTCTCCATCAGGTGCCCGTAGGATACGCGGCGGGAAAGAAGAATCTCTCCGCTGTGATAGACCAGGGTTTCAATGGTGGGATTGCTTTCCCCCTTGTCCTCAGTCTGGATATGGAAGACCTCGTTGCGGTACTTGATGTCTGTATTGAAGCCGACAATCATGCCATCATGATAAAAAAAAGCGATTGAACTGTCAAGAAGACCGGAAAAGTGGTTTTTTACGGAACCTTTTTCTGATATCGTCCGTTATCACAACAGCGAAGTCATGAGTTGGAGGTGACGGCATGCTGACTTTTCTGGTTTGGCTTTTCGTACTGTTCTTCTGCTGGCCCATTGCCATTCTGGCCCTGCTTCTTTACCCCATCTTCTGGCTCCTGCTGCTTCCCTTCCGCCTGCTGGGCATTGCCGTGGACGGAGTACTGTCCTTCATCAGCGCCCTGTTCCACCTGCCGGCCCGTATGCTGGGAGGAAAGTGAACCGATCCTGCTTTAAAAGTAAATGATATAAGCGAACAGTCCCAGCCAAAGGACGGCGTTGGCCAGAAAGGGCAGATCGCTGAACAACACCTGGGCCGGATTTTCTCCCATCTGCCGTTCGATGGTCAGGAAAATGTAGCGGAAAATACCGAAACAGACGAACGGGACCGTCCAGAACAGCGCATCGGCCCGGGCGAACTTGGCCTGAGTCTGAGGCAGAGTGATGAAAATCATGTAGCTCAGCATGGTGGCCGTGGCAGCGATGGTCATCAGCTGATTCAGCAATTCCAGGCTGTATTCCTCCAATGTTTTCCGACTCTTTCCCGTTTCTTTGCCGACGCCGATTCTCACCAATTCCGAACGTCGCTTGGCCAGACCGAGCAGCACGGCCAGAGTGAAGGTCATCAGCAGAATCCACGGCGTGACCTCCAGCTGGTTCACCGCTCCTCCCATCAGTACACGGATGACGAAACCGAAGGCAATGATCATCACATCAACGATCACTACACGCTTGAGCATCAGGGTGTAGGAAATATTCAAGGCCAGATAGATGAGGAAATAGATCCACACCGCCGGGAAAAACCGCCAGGTGGTCAGCAGCACAAAAACGAGTAACGACAGGCTGATGATGAAGGCGGTCTTTTTCGAAAGCCGGCCGCTGGCGATGGGCCGGTTCCGCTTCACCGGATGAGCCTGATCCCTGCGGCAGTCCACCAGATCGTTGAAGAGATAGACCGCACTGCAGAGCAATGAGAAGAGCACCGCAACCCACAAAGTTTCCATCAGCATCCGCCAATGCAGAAAGTTGTGAGAAAAGAGAAGCGGAGCGAATATGAAGCCGTTTTTCACCCATTGAAGCGGCCGAAGCGAGCGGATCACAACCGAAATCACCTGACACCTCCCGGATACCATGTAAACTCCGTAGAGAACTATGTCATAATAATAACATGAATCTTCCGCTTCTGACGAAAAAGACCGGTTACCCCTTCAGAGTGCTCCTCCGCTACCCGGTGCTGCTGGTTCACGGCCTCGGCCTCCGGGACGACCTCCCCCTGCTGAGATACTGGGGACGCCTGCCCGGATATCTCCGCGGACTGGGGGTCAGAATTCACCTCTGCCGCCATGACGCCTGGGCATCGGTTGAAAACAACGCCGTTTCGCTGAAAAACCGCATTGAAGAAATTCTGCAGGTGGAAGAAACAGATAAAATCAATATTATGGCACACTCCAAAGGCGGCATCGAGAGCCGTTTGGCGGCACATCTCTTCTCAAACCGCCCCCCCATTGCCAGCATCGTCACCATCGCCACCCCCCACCGGGGCGCCGCCCTGGCCGACTGGGTACTGCGATTCAAGCCGGTGAAGAACGAAAGGCTTCACCAGGCGCTCACCCTGTTCAGCCGCCTGATCGGTGACCGCTCCCCCGACAGTCTGATGGCCCTCAGCCAGTTGACCACCGAATACATGGCCGGTTTCAATATTCAGTACAAGGACCATCCGGATATTTATTATTGCAGTATCGCCAGTCGCATGTATCGACCGGTCCTGGACCCGTTGTTTATCGTATCTCACCGAATCCTTGCGGAATTGGAAGGAGAAAACGACGGTGTCGTAGGCACCGAGAACTGCCGCTGGGGTGAATCGTTCTCTCTCTGGGGAGAGGAAAAGGGGCTCTCGCACATCGATGTGTGCGACATGTCGGGATTCAAGAGAAGAGGCTTCGGTATACTGGAAGCGTATCGAAAGCTGATTCAGGCACTGAGGGGACAGGGGTTTTAAGAGGGAGAGCGCCGTGGGCGGAGTGGACCCGTAATCCTGAGCGGCCCGTCCACCCTTTCTTCTATTTCCTCTTCAGTCCCATGGCCGAAAGCGTCTCCTCGATCACCGGCTGCGCGATGGAGCGGGCCCTCGCGGCGCCGAAGTCGAGAATATCATGAACGTCGTCGGGGTGTCGCTTCAGTTCATCCGCCCGGTTCCGTATCGGCCCCAGAACCTTTTCCATATTCTCCAGCAGTTTCTTCTTGCACTGCAGGCAACCGATACCGGCCGAGCTGCACCCCCCCCGGACCCAGGCCAGATCATCCCCGGAAGAAAAGTGCTGATGATAGCTGTTGAAAATATTGCAGTCAGTCGGTACACCGGGATCGGTCTTGCGCTGGCGGCGCTCATCGGTCTTGGCCGGAGCCAGCTTCTGCCAGATCTGTTCCGGCGTCTCCAGCAGGCCGATGGTATTGCCCAATGACTTGGACATCTTGTTCTCACCATCGAGTCCCATAATTCGCTTGGCGGCGCTGATATGGGCCTGACATTCCGGAAACACCTCACCGTACCGGGCATTGAATTTCCGGGCCACTTCCCGGGCCAGTTCAATGTGCTGCACCTGGTCCTCTCCGACCGGAACCGCACTGGCCTTGTAGAGGAGGATATCCGCCGCCTGCAGCACCGGATAGGTGAACAGGCCGACGTTGATGTTCTCTTCATGCTCCTTGGCTTTCTGCTTGAACTGGGTCATGCGGGTGAGGTCTCCGAAGGGAGTGACCGTATTGAAAATCCAGGCCAGTTCAGTATGCTGGGGGACTTCACTCTGGACAAAGAGGATGCAGCGGTCGGGATCCAGACCGGCGGCAATATTGGCCACGGCGGCGTTGAAGATGCGCTGGGGCATTTCGCTGATGGAATATTCTATGGTCGTGGCATGGTGGTCGACAATGCAAAAGACACACTCGTGGCTGTCAAGGAATGTAACCCAATTGGAGATGGCCCCGAGGTAGTTGCCGATATGGATGTCACCGGTGGGCTGGATCCCCGAGAAGGTTCTCTGCCGGCCGGCCTCGTTCTTGAATGCCAGATAATCTTTTTCACGGTACAGACTCATGGAACTCTCCTTATTGTAATCGCCGGAACTGGCATTTTACGGCGTTTCAGCCTTGAATTCAAGGTTTCGAGAGAGAAGAGGAGAGAGCGCAGTGGAAAGAAGAGAGCGCAAGTGGACATGGTGGACAGGAAAGAGGAAGTGGACACAGTGGACAGAGTGGACTGCGCAAGAAGAAGAGGAGTAGATTCAAAATAGGAGTAACCAGTAATCTGAAAGCGGCCCGTCCACCCTGTCCATCATGTCCACTATGTCCACTGTGTCCACAATCTCCGGGCCTGTCCACTATGTCCACTATCCTCCTCTCTTCATCCTCCTGAACCGATACAGCCTCTCACTGAATCCCCCCTCTTTCCCGAACTCCCTGGCCTGAGATGCCACCTGACGGTCGAGAAGAGTGCAGGTGATCCGGGTTAAAACCAGGATGACATTGGCTGTCATTTCCGCCTTGCCAGAGCCTCCATCCTCCGAAATGCCATCAATCCATTCCAATACTTTTTCAGCGCTTTGAAACCGATGGCCGATCAACTCCCTTGCCAGAGAATGTTCCCTCGGCCATTCCAAAACTTTCGCCTGACGGAGAAAATCCTCGTAATCCAACTTGAGCTCCTCCAGACTGGCCCGGGCCACCTGGGTCAGTTTAATCTCAGTCTTCTTGGAAGTGGCCGAAGCCTGACTGCCTTCGGCGATATTCTGGACTCCGCTCCGGGCCGCCTGGACCATCTGGTCACGGGTGCGGCTGGCACGTTCAATATACAGTCTGCAGAAATGAGCTGTCAGATCGTAGACCAGCCTGGCCAGCTGAAAAGTCTTTAATCGTCTGTACCCTCCATGGTTTTTCAACAAGGAATCGGACATTTTATCCCCCAATATAGTAAACTTTAATAGCATATTAACATAATGAAACATCGAAGTACAGGGAAGGAGAGAGCGCAGTGGAAAGAAGAGGAGCGCACTGGACATGGTGGACAGGAAAGAGGAACTGGACACAGTGGACAGAGTGGACTGCGCAAGAAGAAGAGGAGTAGATTCAAAATA
>CAYMND010000247.1:0-4788 GCA_964391685.1 uncultured Clostridia bacterium
GCGGACCGCACCACCTGCCGCCTGCTGGGCATGCAGGCCATCGGAACCGGCGATGTCTCCAAGCGCATCGCCATCGGCGCCATGGCCATTCACGCCAAGATGCGGGTGTATGATCTGGTCAACCTGGACCTCCCCTACGCCCCCCCCTTCTCCCCGGCCATCGACAACTTCATCATCGCGGCCCATGTCCTGCAGAACAAGTGCCTGGGCCGTATGGAGGGGATCTCCTCCCTGGAGGTCAAGGCCAAGCTCGACGCCGGAGAAAAACCCTTTCTGCTGGATGTACGCAGTCCGGGGGAATTCGAACAGATGCGCCTGGGTGTCGGAGAGACCCTGATTCCTCAGGGCAAGCTGCGCTTCAGCCGGGACCAGCTTCCTCAGGACAAGAACCGGGAAATCATCGTCTTCTGCAAGATCTCCCTGCGCGGGTACGAAGCCTACTGCTTCCTCAAATCCTGGGGATACACCAGGGTCAAAGTCATGGAAGGAGGTATCCTTTCCTGGCCCTTCCCGAGAGAGAAGTAGCTCCTGTTGGGGAGGGATCCCAACCCCCCGCACCGTAGAGGACGCTTTTTCGCTCCTTCCCCTTGCATTTCCTTCAGCGGAAGCATATAAACCCAGTACGAGACATCGCCCGAAACAGGTTGGGGGAATTTGAAAACCATTCTAAAATCAGCAATGAAAACCCGTAAATCCAATCGATTACCCGGGTACGATTATTCCCGGAACGGGATGTATTTTGTCACCGTCTGTTCCCGGGAACGGGAATGCATTTTCGGTACGATTTGCGACGGGAAAATGATGTTGAACGATTGTGGAAAGATTGTCGAAAAAACCTGGTTGGATCTGCCGAATCACAACCATCATATTTCGTTGGACGCATTCATTGTCATACCCAACCATGTACATGGCATCATCCGGGTAGGGACAGGTTTGGAACCTGTCCCTACCAATAATCCCTTTTTTGTTGTTCAAACCACTCGGGGGGGGGTTCACAGAAAGGCTACACTTCACACCCCATATGCTTCACTTTGTCATAACATGTTAAATTTTAGCAATTTTAGCTCAATTGTAACCATTGTTTACCATTTATAATAAAGGCTTGTTTTAATTGCTTGCATAACAATATTTTTCATTTTTTGTATTGCATTTCACACTTTTTTGCTTTATCCTTCTCAAAAAATTCAATCTCAAAAAGGAGACGTAAATGAAAAACGCACTCACCCTGGTTTTAACGCTTATCTGTCTCGTTGCCTCCCCCGTTTGCGCTGCAGGCACCGCCGCAAAGAAATACGAGCTGACAGAGACCGACATGTTCGCCATTGCGGAGGATTTCAACTCCGACAACATCACCGTCCTGGGAATCGCCCACAACACGCCTCTGGCCGACGTGTTCGCCAAATTCAATCTTTCCGAAAAAAACATCACCAGCAACAGCTCCGCTTCGTTCCTGGAGATCAAACCCGGATTCAAGATCCGGCTGACCCGCAAAAAGGCTATCGAGTCCCTGATCATCACCAAGGAGTTCAAGAGCTCGTTGAAAGGGAAAACCGCCAAGCTGTTCGACAGCGGAACTTCGGCGAAGAATTTCGTCGATTACGTCACCAAAGCCTTCCCGGGAACCAAAGAGGCGGATCCGGTCAGAAACGGTCCCTTCTTCAACCAGTCCATCACCTATTACGCCGGGCTTCACTTCCAGCTCATCGGCTTGAAAAACGAGCCCGACGTGATCCTGGAAATCACTTTCAATATTCCCGGAAACACCATGAAGAATTGAGGGACAAGGGATCCGGTCTGCAAAACGTGCCGGATGTATTGATATTCGGGTAAAAAGGGGCGGACCAGCCGGTCCGCCCACTCAAAAAATTTTCTTCTTCCGGTGACCCCTTCCCAAATCCCGAAATACAAATCCCACTTTTTCTGCGGCATCACTCCATCTTGGCCATCACTTCGCTGAAGCGCTGACATGTCTTCCGGATGAATTCATCGCTCAAGGGTCACCGGGTGCCTGGCACTTTTTCGATACCCGTCCCGGAATGTCATCGATCCGGGTGTCGTTCCGCTCGATGATTCTCAACTTCGGCAGGTCCCTCAATGGTGAGAGATCGACCACACCGGTTCCGTTGAAACTCAGGGTTTGCAGCTTCTTCAAACCGGCCAGGGGGGAAAGGTCCTGAATCGGATTGGCATCCAGGATCAGTGTTTCCAGTTCCGTACAAAACTGCAACGGGGAGATATCATCGATACAGTTGCCTTGCAGGAAAATCCTTTCCAGACTTCTCAACTCTCTGATTTCATCTATATCCGTCAACTGATTGTCATTCAGCCACACAACTTTCACCTTGTCGAACAAGGCGATTCCCCGAATGGATTGGATGTGCGCCTTATTCAAAAAAAGATCTCCGTTTTCCGCATCCGGCCTCTGCCGATATGCACAAAAAAGGCTTATGTCATCGAATTTTTCATGATATTTCGAATTCTTCAGCAACCAGTCCGCTTCCACTTTACTGAACGCTTTTTTTAAAAAAACACTCAGATTTTCGGCTTTTTTTGGGATTTTTCCGCTACCAATGTCGATGACATACACAGCCGGGTCATCCGGGTTGTGGTCCTGGCTGTCGATACAGAATAAATGGCCGATCCGTGATTTGAAGATCGGATGGAACTTCCGTTCATCGGCGACCGGATTGACGGAGATGAATTCCAGTTCCTCACCGACCGCCAGTTCCAGGCTCGGGACGGAGATCTCTCCCTTCAGATAAATCCTGGGAGATTGATAATCGTTGGTCCGGATCAGGGCTGCGGTCACGGCCTCCATGACCGGTGAAACGAAAATCGAAATCCCGTTCCGGTACAGAGAAAATCCCCTGAATTGTTCACTCGGAACCACAAATCCCAGGCGACGCAGTTCCTTTTGGATCTCTCGGTCCATTTTCCGCCTCCCGACCGGCTTCGGAACCGAGCCGATCGCAACCGTAGCATATTCAGTATATCGAGGCATAAAATCCCTTTCGTCCGAGATCATGATCCCGGACTCGTCGGAGACGCCCATTCAAAGAACATGTCAGTCCTGAAGGGTTCATTTCACGACAAACGTGATAAAATGACCCCGTACAACGACAAGCGGCCGGAAGAATCCAGGACGAATCCGCGCCGGTCTTAGCGGAGATACACAATGATCGTTTCACTGAACCAGCAGCCGCTGCTGGCCATGCTGCTGATCATTTCGGTCGGCTATTTCATCGGCAGAATCACCATCAAGGGGTTCTCACTGGACAGTTCGGCCATTCTTTTCGTGGCTCTCTTCGCCGGACATACGGGCATTGTACTGCCGGGAATGTTCCGGACTTTCGGCCTGGCACTTTTCATTTATGCCATTGGTCTGCAGGCAGGCCCCAGTCTTTCCCGTTTATTCCGCAAGGATGGCATGCGCATGAACATTCTGGCCCTGGTCATCGTGGCCTCCGGAGCCCTGACCGCGTTTCTCTCCGCCAAGATCACCGGAATCTCACCGGAAGTCGCCGGCGGCATCTTCACCGGTGCCCTGACATCGACTCCGGGCCTGGCCGCCGCACAGGAAGCCACCTCTTCACCCACGACCTCGATCGGATACGGAGTGGCCTACCCCTTCGGAGTCATTCTGGTCATCCTTTTCGTGAAACTCCTGCCCCGCATGCTGCGAATCGATCCCGTACGGGAAGCTGCGGACGAAGAGCATTCCCAGGCCGGCGATCCCCTGCAGACCCGGCAGATCGAGTTGACCAACCCATCTCTGAACGGCAAGACGCTTGCCGGGATTGATTTTCAGGCGGTCACCGGAGCCATCATCTCCCGCATGCTGCGAAACGGCCAGTTGACCATCCCCCACGGTCAGACGGTCCTGTACACTGGAGACGTGGTCCGGGTCGTGGGAACGGGAAAGGCTCTGGATACGGCGGAACTCCTGCTGGGCAGAATCACATCGGTGGTCATTCCGGCAGGAGACATCGAAATGAACCGCTTCATCGTCACCAACCGAAGAATCGTGGGCAAGCGCCTCGCGGACATCAACCTGGCCGCACGCTACAATGCCAATGTAACCCGCATTCACCGCAACGGCATAGAACTTCCGGGCCGGGCCGGCCAGAAGATCGAATGGGGCGACCGGCTGACTGTCGTCGGAGAGAAGACGGTCATGCCCTCGTTGAAAGATCTCTTCGGCAACGATGTCAGGCAAGCCCATGCCGGCAACATCTATTCCATTGTCCTGGGCCTCGCTTTCGGTATCCTCCTGGGCATGATCCCCATCTCCATCGGCAAGGTCATTCATTTCAAGATGGGAATCTCCGGGGGCATCCTGCTGTCCGGCCTGATTCTGGGCAACCAGTCCAAAACCGGGTTCATTCTCTGGAGGGCCCCGGCCGCCATCATCAACTTCGTCCGTGAAACCGGCCTCGTTCTGTTCCTGGCCGTAGTGGGCTGTGAATCCGGCAGGACCCTGTTCGAGGTTCTGAGCCGTCAGGGACTCAACCTGATGGCGGCCACACTGCTGGTGGCTCTTGTCCCCATGCTTTTAACCACCTTCATCGCCCGCCGCTTCCTGAACATGGGCATCCTGCCCCTTTCGGGTCTCCTGACCGGCGGTATGACTTCGACACCGGGGCTGGCGGTGGCCACTTCCCTTTCGGATTCGTCGACTCCGATGATGGTCTACGCCTCGGTCTATCCCATCGCCATGATCGGCATGATCATCCTGGTCCGCATCCTGATTCTGTTCTGACCAGTTCAGCAACGTTTTCCGGACAGACA
>CAYMND010000248.1:0-4781 GCA_964391685.1 uncultured Clostridia bacterium
CAACAGCGACCAGAAATTACTTCAGGAACTTTTTCACGACAGTCGTGATGGCGTCGTCATCTTGAATCCGGAGGGCCGGATCATGAATGCCAGCAAAACGTATTGCGATATGCTCGGTTATACGCTCGAAGAACTCCGATCTTTCAAAGACTTTTACCAGATCACCCAGGAACGCTGGAGAGAATGGGAAGCGAAGGAAATATTCCAGAAACGATTGCTTGAACATGGGTATTCCGGACTTTTCGAAAAAGAATACATTCGCAGAGACGGTACGGTCTTTCCGGTTGAGCTTCGGATCTACTCCGTAAAGAACAGTAGCGGAATCGACTATTTCTGGGGGATTGCCCGGGACATTACCGATCGCAGGAAGAGTGAGCAGGAACTGATCCGCCTGAAGGAAAGAGCGGAAGAGAATATGCTGAAATACAAGGCGATCGCCGATTCCGCACCGCTGGCAGTATATATATCCAAAGGTCCGGAGCAGACGGCGGAGTATGTGAATCCGACTTTTTACAAGTTGTTCGGGTATACCCGGGAAGAGGTTCCGTCCATGAGGCATTGGTTGGCAAAAGCCTTTCCAGACAACAAACAGCGAGCTCGGATCGAAGCCGAATGGGGGCGCAGAGTGATCGGGGCCATCGAAAACAGGTCGGATATCGAACCCATGGAGATGACTGTAACCTGCAAGGATGGCACCTCCAAATGCGTTCTTTGGAGTTTCACCTCCACGGGACAGGAGAATTGGGCCTTCGGACTGGATCTGACGGAATTCAGACATGCCGAAGAGGCATTGCGCGACAATGAAGAACATTATCGGCTTCTGTCCGATGTGACCATGGAAGGGATACTGCTGCATAAAAAAGGAGTGGTCCTGGATTTGAATCCATCCCTTGCGGAAATGATGTGCTACAGCCGGGAGGAACTGGTCGGATCGAATTTCCTGGATTTCGTGATCGAGGCGGACCGGGAACTGACCTGGAAAAACATGTTCAAAGAATATGCACCGCCCTATGTGGTCAAGATGGTGCGGAAAAACGGGGAGTGCTTTTTTGCCGAAATCGAATCCCGCAACTTTCTGAGACAGGGAGAATTGCTGAGAGTCAGCGCCATCCGGGACATCAGTGAGCGAAAAATACTGGAAGACCAGTTCCGTCACGCCCAGAAGATGGAGTCGATCGGACGATTGGCCGGGGGAGTGGCCCACGATTTCAACAACATGCTGGGGGTTATCCTGGGATATACGGAACTGGCCATGGAAAAAATCGATCTTGCCGATCCGCTTTTCAAGGATTTGATGGAAATACGCAATGCAGGGCAGCGCTCCATCGACATCACCCGTCAGTTGCTGGCCTTTGCCCGCCGTCAGGCCATCGTTCCCCAGGTGCTCGATCTGAACGATACCATCGAAGGGCTGCTCAAAATGCTTCGTCGACTCATCGGCGAAGACATCAATTTGGTATGGAAACCGGCGAAAGGCTTATGGCCGGTGAGGATGGATCCTTCGCAACTGGATCAGATTCTGGCCAATTTGTGTGTCAACGCCCGGGACGCCATTACCGGCATCGGCAGACTGACCATCGAAACCGGCAAGGTGAGTTTCGACAAGGATTATTGTAACGATCATCCCGGAGCCGTACCGGGGGAATATACGATGTTTGCGGTGAGTGACAACGGTTGCGGAATGGATAAAGGCACCCTTGAAAAACTTTTCGAACCTTTTTTCACAACCAAGGAAGTCGGCAGGGGAACCGGTCTCGGGCTGGCGACGGTTTATGGGATCGTCAAACAGAACAACGGTTATATCGCTGTGTACAGCGAGCCGGGGCTGGGCTCCACTTTCAAAATCTATCTGCCCGGTCTGACCGGAGAAACCGATCTGCTGGATATGAAGGAGGAGGAGACCATACCGATGGGGCGTGGGGAAACCGTACTGATTGTCGAGGATGACATACCCATATTGATGATGAGTACGACCATCTTAAAGAAACTGGGATACAGGGTGCTGGCGGCAAACACCAAGAAGGAAGCAATCGCCCGTGCCGAAGAAGGCGGTATCGATCTGTTGATCACCGATGTGATTATGCCCGATATCAACGGTAAGGATCTGGCGGCTCTGGTAACGAAGATTCATCCCGGGATCGGGGTTCTGTTCATGTCGGGCTACACGGCCGATGTCATCGCCCATCAGGGGGTACTGGACGAAGGGATCCACTTCATTCAAAAGCCCTTCACCATGAAAGACATCGCCGTCAGGCTGCGGCATATTTTCGACTGAATCGGCGAAAAAACTGCCTGTATGCCCAGTTGATTCAGTAAAATCTGATCAGGGTGACGGCGTATTTTTTTACTGGGCTGTATTTTGAAAGCCCCAGGTTGACCCCCAGTTCCCAGGATGATGTTCCCGATTTGAGGTCATTGTACAGCATGGGGATAATATTCTGGGCTTTGACGAAGGTATGGGTATAGATATCCGCCTTTCTGGAGGACCAGGGTTCCGGAAGAGTGCAGCGGGTGACCCCCGCCAGTACATCGGCTGATCTTTGCCGGCAGAAGGCCTTGAGTCTTGTGTCATTGATATATGCCGATTTTATGGTCTCGGGAAGAAAAACGGCGATATCATGTTTCAGCTTCCGTTCCATTTCCGTTATCGGAATCGGTGTCACAAAGTCGGCGAAAACCTGGGTGACGTAGTAATGGTCGTTTTTGAAAATGATGCCGACCCCCAGGTGACTGTATTGGTCTGACAGGAGATTGTCCCGATGTCCCGGGCTTTCCATCAGCGCTTCATGAATCAGTTCCATGACGGAGGTGTCGCCGCAGGCCACGTTTTCGGCGGCGGCATGAAAAAAAATGTTGGCGCGGGCCAGCCGCTCGTCCAAGGGAGGGTATTCCGGAAAAGTATGACTGATTTTCCCTTCATCGGCCATTTTTATGCTGTGGGACCTAGCGATATCGCTCAAGGCGGCATCGATTGTAAATTCTGGCAACCCCATGACTTTTCGTTCATTGTTGACCAGATGGATCAAGAGCAATTCCAGTTGAGGCGGGCCTGGTTCGTAATATGATGAAACGTCGATTGCGGAGTGTATATCGATACACAAAAAGACCAGTAGGAAAAGCAGATGTTGTCTCATCATGATTACCATATGGGCCGGCCGGTCCTTTTTCAAGCGATCAGGTGATATACGGCTTTAATTGTGATTTTACAGTTCGAAGAATTGTGATGAGCCGGTATAACGATTCGTCAGGAGCTGCTACCGGCTTTTTCTTCGCCGGATGGTATCCATCAGCCTGACTACGGTGACGATGTACGTGCCGCCTGGATTGAAGCGGCTTCTTCCGAATTTTACTCCCAGAGCACATGAGGATTCGAGAGTTCCCAGGCTATCGATGATTTTGGGAATCACTTCAGTAATTTTTACGAAGCTGTGCGTGAATATATCCACCCGGCCCGAGGCCCAGAAATCCGGAATTTTCTTGTCGAATCTTCCGGAGAGAAAATCCTGGGACTTTTTACGGCAAAAGAGAGTGAGCGCCTTGTCTGTTTTTACAATTCTGATATGGCGGGGATGTTGCTCCAGAATGAGGCCGATCAATTCTTCTTCCATTTGTTGTTCCGAGACAGGAGTGATCAGGTCGGCGAAATTTTGTGTGATAAAAAAATGGTTCGCATCGGCATCGATACCGATTCCGATCTGACGGTACCGGGTGGAAAGAATGTTGTCCCGATGTTTCGGACTGTCCATCAGCGCATGGTGTACAAACTGCATGTCCGGCAGATCTGTCAGGGCGACATTCTCTCCTGCAGTGGAAAAATAAAGATTTTTTTGGATCAGGCGTGTTTCCATGTCTGGATAACCGGGAAAGTGATGACTCATTTTCTGTTCACGTTTCATCCTGCGGCTGTGGGCTCGGGCCACCTCTGTCAGCTTTTCACTGTACTGCAATTCAGCCAGGTTCCGGATTCGTCTCTCCGAGTTGACCAGATCGATCAGCTCTTTTTCCATTTTGGTCCAGTCGGTTATATCGGCAGATGCTGTATGAGCGGATACCGGAAAGCTCAGGAAAAGGAGGATAAGAAAAGCATTTTTCAGCGTAAATCTCATGCTGGAACTGTAGCCCAAAAAACGGCTTTCTTCAATCGGATAAATGCTGCCGACTCTATTTCAGCTCTTTCAATGGACGCTGGCATCCCAGGTCTGTCCCCAGTTCAACAGGCTTTTTTCGAGATGGACCGGACCCGATTTGTACAGGATGAGTTCGATGGTCGAGGATGTGTAAGGAGCCGATCCATGGTACAGAACTTCGAATACGATGTTGTCGGAAAAGTGTTTTTGTCCCTTGGGTACTCCGTTGGGCAGACGCCCGGCCGGAATATTGCTGAAACTGGTGTTCGGAGAGGTACAGTTGGGGACATTGGCGCTGATGAAGCATGCCGGCGCATATGTGGGGTCAATGAAGTACTGAACCTGAGCCTTGATGTGGTTGCTGCTGGTATAGATCCGCTTCATTCCCTGAATCTCGAAGCGTTTCCAGGTTTTGGTAAGTGAAAAGGTGCGTTTCTTGAGATTGGTTCCGGATTTATATATCACAACCTCGATCTGGTCGGTTGTCGACGGGGAAGTGCCTTTGTAGAATGCATCGACTGTGATGTTGCGATCCAGGCCTACCGCTCCCTTGGGAACACTGGCGCCGGATCTGCCGGCCGGTACAAATGCGAAATTACCCTGGGAAGACTGACTGGGGATATAGGCTCCGATGAAAAAAGTGTCGTTCAGGGT
>CAYMND010000249.1:0-4780 GCA_964391685.1 uncultured Clostridia bacterium
GTCCACCACCACGTAGATTTTGAAGAAGAAGACCAAGACCAGGAAAACGACCAGCAGCGCCGCAACGATTTTCATCGCCTTTTTCACATTCATGTTCCCTCCTGGGGTTATAAAATCGACTATACTGTACAGCGTAAATCTATGCGATCCCCTTGCCTTGTGACAAGATCCGCTTCTTTCCCCGTCACGATCAGGGCCGGTTCAGCCACCAGATCGATGCGTTCAGCACGGCGGCGAAACTGACCCAGGCCAGGTAGGGCACCATCAGCCAGGAAGCGGTGCGGCTGACTCCGCGCAGAGAGACCAGGGTCAGCAGGATGGCGGACCAGAGAATGACAATTTCCACCAGGGCCAGGCCCGGAGACTTCAGGCCGAAAAAGAATACGCTCCAGAGCACGTTGAGCACCAGCTGGATGAAAAAAAGGCCCCAGGCCTTGTGGCCGAAGGGTCTCGATGTGTTCTGCCACAGCAGGAACAGAGCCAGTCCCATCATCAGGTAGAGAGCGATCCAGACGGGGGCGAAGAGCCACCCAGGCGGTTGAAAGACGGGTTTCTGCAGATCAAGATACCATTGGGAGCGGGTCACCGGTCCGGTGAAGACGGCCCCCAGGGCTCCGGCTCCCTGACAGATCAGAATCGACACGATCAATCGGAACAGAGTGTTCATGGTTCATTTCCCTCTCCGGAATTCTGCCTGAATTCCTTTTCATTGTCCACTGTACCCATTCACCGTTGCCGGCTACGCCCTGGCCCAGATCGCCGCCGCCTATTCCCTGATCGCTCAGGTGGGCGTCTACATCCACAGCGGCTACGGCCAGATCGTCCATAGTTTTGCTTCCCTCTTCGGCTGAAGTTAAAAATCAGAAAATTCGCATAGGCATTTTAAACGCCATTTTTCTATGGTATTGTCTACAATTCAGGGGTAAAACAAATGCAACAGAGACACAATCCGTTTCTCAGGATAATCATCGTATCGATCGTTTCCGCTCTCATCCTCCAGGCGCCGCTGACGGCGCACAAGGAGCGGCGGGGAGCGACGGTGGCCAAATCCGGGGCGAACTTCTGGGCCTGGCCATCGGTGCCGGCATCGGCCTGGTGTACTCATACGGATTGATATATCTCTTTGTACCTCCTCTATGCGGCCTGGCCGGAATGATCGCGGGAGCTGTTGCCGGGACCGACCGGCACAGAATTCTGACCGACATCTCACCGGAGAGCCGCACCCGGATTCTCAAATCCATCAAACCCTACGCCCGGGAAGCAGCGGATTGATTTGTCGCGGCGGATTCCGTACCATTTCTTCGTATGGAGCCGCACATGAGAAAAAACTCGATTATCGTTATCGTTCTTTTGACATGGATATGTTTTCCCCTTTCGATGCGATCGGAAACAGCCCGGGAAAAAATCGAACTGGGGGTCACGATTCCGGCCGAAACCGGCCTCGACGATGCGGGCTTGCGCAGCGCCGCCGAGATCTGGCTGGAGATGATCGACGGAGCGAAAACGACCATCGATTTGGCCGAATTCTACCTGGTCGGCCGTCCCGGGTCGAAACTGGAGCAGGTGAACCAGGCCCTGGAACGGGCCGCCGCCCGCGGCGTAAAAATCCGCATCCTGGCGGAAAAAAAGATGCAGACCACCTATCCGGAACTGTTAAAACGTTTCGCGGAAAAGACAAACATCACCGTCCGCCTCTTCGACTGGAAGGAACTGACCGGGGGCATCCTGCACGCCAAGTACTTCCTTGTCGACGGCCGCCAATGCTGGGTGGGTTCCCAGAACTTCGACTGGCGGGCCCTGGAGCAGATCCACGAGACCGGCATCCGCATCGAAGACCGGAACGTGACCACCGCGCTGACCGCCCTGTTCGAGGCCGACTGGGCCTTCAGCGGCGGCGGCACCATGGCCTACGACACACTGCGAAACTTGCCTCCGTTCATTTTTGATTCCGGCCTGCGGCTCTGCGCCAGCCCCAAGGCCATGCTGCCTCCGGGCGTGGAGCCCACCCTGGACACCCTCGTCGCCCTCATGGACGGCGCGAAAAAGAAACTCACCGTACAGCTTCTCTCCTACTCCACCGACAAGAGTGAATTTTCCGTTTTGGAGGAGGCCATGAAACAGGCCACCGCCCGCGGCGTGGCGGTGAAGCTGCTGGTTTCCGACTGGAGCCTGAGACCCGACGGACAGCGGGATTTGAAGCGGCTGAACGGAATAGCGGGAATCGAAGTGAAAGCGATCGGTATCCCGCAGCTTCCCTCCGGCTTCATCCCCTTCGCCCGGGTGCACCATTCCAAGGTGCTGCGCGTCGACGACGACACCTGCGTCATCTCCACTTCCAACTGGAGCGCGGATTATTTCAACCGCTCCCGGAACGTGGAGATCATCCTGAAGTCAGTCTCCGCCGCCGCCAGACTGGACCGGCTCTTCGACTCCCTGTGGCGAAGCCCCTACACCTATACACTTGATCCGAACCGGAAATACCAGCCCCCGCCGCGGGAAGCCCCGTCCGATGGGTAAACGATTTATTTCCGCAAATTGATTTAGAACAGATAATATAGTACGAATGTATTGTACTCTCGCCGAAAATAACGGAGGAGATCGGACCCATGAACAAAATCGCGGCAAGCCTTTTCATTTCGATGGTGTTTTTCCTTTGTGTTTCTCCTCTCGCCGGGGACGAGTACTATTACTTCCCGCTAATCGGCATGACCGAGTCACCGAAGCAATCCCTATACATGGCTGTAAAAACGAAAGAATTGATGCCTTGGCGGGAACAAAAACTCATGTTGCCCTGGGGGACCGGACCAAACGGAACCGAGGTCTACCCGGTCTGGGCCGATGAAAACGGCATCGTCAACCGATCCCGGACAGCCCCGAGAAACACTCGCGAGGTTTTATGGGTGGCGGTTAAAGTCCCCAAAGACTTCTCCCCGGCTGGACAGGTTTTCGTCCCCGAGCGCAACGACCGGAATGCGTTTACCCGACGATTTTCTTCCAGGGATATCCCGAAAAACTGCAAACGGGACGCCCTTTCCTTCTGGTCGGCCAGACAAACCTACTACCGTACACTGACGGAGCTGTCTCTACCGGGCCAATCCATATTCGCCGCAGAACTCCGTCGATGTGATGATGAATTGAACAAGTTGAACCAGGAGCGAGCGGACCGATCCGGCACAATGCAAAACCGCCCCCCCAGGGATCCGGAAAACGAACTGAGGGATACCTTCGCCTTTTTTTCCGGAAGCCGGGCCGTCAGCGAAAACCTGCAGTTGGACAGGCCGTTGCTTTCGGCTGGAACGGACCCCGACCAAATCGAACTATCGAAACTGACAGGCATCACCACCCAGGAATTCGATTGGTCAAAACTCACAGGTCCTTTTCCCGCCAGTCCTTCCGATTATCTCGCTTCCTATATTCCATCGGACCAGCCGGCCTGCCTGTTTCCCGATTTCGGCATCATGATCTCCCTCTTCGATGAAGTCGACACCAAGGGATTTCCCATCCTGAGCCTGTTCCGATCCAGAACTGAAAATGCCCATCTGACCGAATTTTACCGCCGCCAGCTTTCACTTCCGGATACGGAATTGGGGCGTTGGTTCGGCCGTTTCGCCATCCGTTCCGTGGCGGTAACGGCATCCGATCCCTTCGTGCTCTGCGGCACCGACCTGGCTGTATTTTTTGAAAGCGACCAGATGGATCTTTTTCTGGCCGGACTGCAGCATCAGATGGACCAATCGGCCGAAGCCTTCCCGTCGGCCCGGAGAACCGGACATCAGGAGATGGGCATGCCTTATGAATATATTCGGACTACGGACCGGACACTGAGCACCTACCTGATCCGGTTGAGCCCCAGAGTGGCTATGGTTACCAACTCTCCTGTACAGATCAGAAAGGCCGTATCCTGCCTTAAGAATGAAACCCGAACCATAGCGGGTCTCAGTGAGTATCACTATTTTCGAGGCAAGTATCCGAAATCAGCTGGCGAATCCGCATTCATTCTCCTGAGCGATCAGACAATCCGGACCTGGTGCAGTCCCAGATGGAGAATCGCCGACTCCCGCCGGGCCCGGGCCCTGGGCTGGTTGAAACAGATCCAGGCCGATCACCTGATCGGAAACAACTCCTTGAATCCAAAAACGAAAAAGGCTCTGGAAGGCAACTTGGGTTCGTTGTCCTTCGGAGACAGCGGTATCCGAAGCGATCGATACGGTACCCTCCATTTCATGACTCCCATTTCTGAGATGGAAATCACCCGGGTGAGCGAAGGGGAAGCCAAAGCCTATGAGTGGTATCGGGATCAATACCAGAGAAACTGGCGCAGCTATTTCGATCCCATCGCCATTCAACTGAAAAAGGACAGGAACAAAACCACCCTGGCCCTGACTGTGATGCCGTTGATTCTGGCCAGCGACTACCATCCTCTGAGGGTTACAGCCGGAGCCCAAAAAATAAGGGACGGGCAGGGCGACCCCCATGACCGGGCCATCGGGCAATTCGTCATGGCCCTGGATCACCGATCCCGTCCGGTACAGGAAGTCGGCCGGTTCATGTCGGGCATCGTGTCGTCCCTGTCGGGAGAGGCGCTGAATTGGCTCGGGGAATGGCTGACCCTCTACGGTGACGAGGATTCCTTCTGGAACGAGTGGATGTCCGATCAGATCCGTGAAAACAGATCGGGGAGCCGTTTTCTGGAGGAAAACCTGCACCGGATGCCCCTGGCGCTGGCCATCGGCGTACGGGATCCGCTGAAGCTGGCCCTGTTCCTCAGCGGGCTGAGACG
>CAYMND010000250.1:0-4768 GCA_964391685.1 uncultured Clostridia bacterium
GTTCTGCGGCCCTGACCGCACTGGCACTTCTGGCGGCTTACATCGAAGAAGTGAAAATGGGCATGAAGCACATCATCGATCAAGGCGCAAAGTTACCGGAGTTCCTGAGCCAGTTCAACACCCGGGAACTGATCAACAGCATCAGCATAGAGAAATTCATGGATCTCTTCCAGATTCACCTGATGAATCCCAAAGTCATCGTCGGCATTTTTGTGGGAGCGATGATGTCCTTTCTCTTTTCCGGATTGACCATGAAGGCTGTCGGAAGAGCCGCTTCCTCCATGGTTGAAGAAGTGAGAAGACAATTCAGGGAAATCAAGGGAATTCTGGATGGTACGGCCAAACCCGATTACCAGTCCTGCGTGGAAATTTCGACCAAAGGCGCCCAGAAAGAGATGATTCTTCCTTCGACGCTGGCCATCGTAATTCCAATCGCCATCGGCCTTTTGATGGGGGTTCCGGGAGTTATGGGCTTGCTGGTCGGTGCACTGGGTTCCGGATTTATTCTGGCCATATTCATGGCCAACGCCGGCGGTGCATGGGACAACGCCAAAAAATACATCGAGCAGGGGAATCTCGGCGGCAAAGGCTCTCCCGCACATAAAGCCGGTGTTGTGGGGGATACGGTAGGCGATCCTTTGAAGGATACTTCAGGACCTTCCCTGAACATTCTGATCAAATTGATGAGTATGATTTCCATCGTCGTCGCAGGATTGGTGGTCTCCTTTTCTTTGATTTGATTTTCAGTTATATTTAATACAAGCCGGCCTGAACCAAGGCCGGCTTTTGTTTCCGATTGCGGTATGGAGGAAAAAATGGCGATAGACCGGACAAACTTACCGTTGAATCTATATAAGAGAGGAAAAGTCCGTGACGTATATGAACTGGATGACAATCTGCTCATAGTGGCGACAGATCGTATTTCAGCTTTTGACTACGTATTGCCCACACTGATTCCGGACAAGGGGAGATGCCTGAATGAAATCTCTTCCTTCTGGTTTCGCCAGACGAATCATTTGATACCGAACCATATCGTTGACGACAAGCCATGGCTTCGTTCCGACCTGTCGGCATTTCACGAACAGCTGAAAGAACGGTCGGTACTGGTAAGAAAGCTGAATTGCTTTCCAATCGAAGCAATTGTTCGGGCTTATATCGTCGGCTCCGGATGGATCAGCTACCAGAAGGAAAGGGGGATTTCGGGTGTCGAGCTTCCTCCGGGACTCTCGTTTGCCGACCGCCTGCCCGAACCGATTTTCACACCGACAACCAAGGTAGACAACGGTCATGACGAAAACATCACTTTCGCTACAATGATCGACATTATCGGGAAAGAAGACGCAGAAACGATACGCTCTCTGGCTCTCGACCTCTTTCGGACAGTATCCTCTCTCGCTGCCGAAAAGGGGATCATCATAGCGGATACCAAGTTCGAATTCGGGCGTGATGAAAACGGAAGAATTGTACTGATCGATGAAATTTTCACACCGGACTCCTCACGTTTCTGGAAAGTGGGTGATTACAAACCCGGAAAGGAGCCGCCTTCTTTTGACAAGCAGTTCGTGAGAAATTATCTGAACAGTTGCGGATGGGACAAGAATTCTCCTCCGCCTCCGCTGCCCAGCGATGTCATAGAAAAGACCAGAGAGAAATATGCGGAAATATTCAATATTCTGACCGGGCAGAAACTCGTATGAATTTTCTTGATTTTTTTTTCCTCGGGGCAATTCTGTTGTCGGTCATATTCGGAATACTGAAAGGACTGGTCAGAGAGATGATCAGTCTGATTTTTCTTTTCCTGGCGGTATTCTGTTCGATCAATTACCACACGAGACTTTCCATGACACTGCTCTCTTCGATCGATGATGCGGAGGTTTCTTCTTTTCTTTCTTTTCTGATCATCTTTTTCGGATTGCTGGTCATCGGATCACTGATCGGTTACTTCGTGAACAAGGTATTTGTTTTCGGCCCGCTGAAATCAGTGGATCGTATATTGGGGGCTTTCTTCGGAATATTACGTGGTGTTGTAATCTGTTGTGCCGTCCTGGTGTCCCTGAAGATATTTCAGGTCAACGACAAATGGATAGACGAATCCATTTTGGCCAAATATGCGGAAAAACCCATTTCATGGATCATAACCAAACTGCCGGATTCCGTCACCCAGCATATCCCAAAAAAATGATCGACAGAAAAATATTGGATCAGGCTGACCAGTTCGATGCATTGACCATCAAGAGACAGATGAAGATATTGGCCGTAAATGCCTCAAAATCAAGATTATTCTACAAAGAAGTCATCGAAGAATTTGAACGGACTCTCCTGGCTACAGTATTGGAAAAAAACGACTACAATCTGATAAAAACATCCCTGGAACTGAAACTGCATCGAAACACCATAACGCAGAAAATGAAAAAATTGAAAATCAAAGAAAAAAAGCAAAAAACGATATAATTTGTCATTTTCTCGAGATCCATAAATAAATCCACGCCATAATGCTCCAAACTTCCAATAAAATCGCTGTTGACAATCTTTTCAGGTTGATTGTATAATATCAGAGTAAAAAATAGTTGATAAGGAGGTACTAAATGGCAAAGAATATTGTATTAGGTGAGGATGCCAGGCAGGCGATCCTGCGCGGTGTCAATCAGCTGGCTGACACTGTCAAGGCGACACTGGGGCCTCGCGGACGCAACATTGTTCTGGACAAGAAATTCGGCTCCCCCAATATCACCAAGGATGGCGTGACGGTTGCCAAAGAGATCGAGCTCAAAGATCCTCTTGAGAATATGGGCGCCCAGATGGTCAAGGAAGTTGCTTCCAAGACTTCTGACGTGGCCGGTGACGGAACCACCACTGCGACTGTTTTGGCACAGAGTATCTACAAGGAAGGGTTGAAAATGGTTGCCGCCGGTGCCAATCCCACCTTGATCAAGAAAGGTATCGATATGGGTGTTGTGGAAGTGGTCAAGGAACTCGGAAAAATGAGCAAGACTGTTTCCGGCAAGATGATCGCCCAGGTCGGTGCAATTTCCGCCAACAACGATCCTTCCATCGGAGAGATCATCGCTGAAGCCATGGATAAGGTCGGCAAGGACGGAGTCATCACCGTTGAAGAAGGAAAATCACTCGATACAGTCCTGGAGTTTGTGGAAGGTATGCAATTTGACAGAGGTTTCCTTTCACCTTACTTCGTGACCGATGCGGATCGGATGGAAGCCAATATGGAGAATCCTGTGATTCTTCTTCACGAGAAGAAGATCTCCAATCTTCGTGAGATGCTGCCCCTGCTGGAACAGGTTGCCAAATCCGGTCGTTCTCTGCTGATTATCGCCGAAGACCTTGAGGGCGAAGCTCTGGCCACTCTGGTGTACAACAAGATCAGGGGCATGCTGAACGTTTGTGCTGTGAAGGCTCCCGGATTCGGTGACCGTCGCAAGGCAATGCTCGAAGATATCGCCATTCTGACCGGTGGAAAAGTGATTTCCGATGAATTGGGCATGAAACTCGAGTCCGTGACTCTGGATCACCTCGGATCCGCCAAGAAGGTTGTTATCGACAAGGACAATACCACAATCGTCGAAGGCCTGGGCACGGATGAGGCTATTAAAGGACGCATCAAACAGATCAAGATGCAGATCGAAGACACCACATCGGATTACGACCGTGAAAAACTGCAGGAACGTTTGGCAAAACTGTCCGGCGGCGTCGGTGTCATTCGTGTGGGTGCCGCTACCGAAACCGAGCTGAAGGAAAAGAAGGCCCGGGTTGAGGACGCCATGCACGCAACCAAAGCCGCTGCCGAAGAAGGGATTGTGCCCGGTGGTGGTATCGCCCTGCTCAAATCCGCAGGCGCCATTTCCAAGCTGAAGCTGGAGGGCGACATGCAGCTGGGTGTCAACATTCTGTTGAAGGCTCTGGAAGCTCCGATCAAGCAGATCGTGGCCAACGCAGGACACGAAGCTTCGGCGATCATCGAACGGGTTCGCCGGGCCAAGGAACTGTATTTCGGTTTCGACGCCTTGAATGAAAAATACACCGATATGCTGGCCGACGGCATCATCGATCCGACCAAAGTGGTTCGTTCCGCTTTGCAGAACGCCTCCTCCGTCGCCGGATTGCTCCTGACCACCGAAGGTCTGGTAGCCGATATTCCGGAAGAGGAAAAAGGCGGTATGCCCGGTGCCGGCATGGGCGGCATGGGCGGCATGATGTAAGAATCTCCGTATCTTCATAAAGAAGCCCTCCCATTGGGAGGGCTTCTTTTTCTTTTCGACCTTCTTAACCTCTTTTGATTCATCATTTGACTTATTCTCAGTACCCTCTGACCACAACAAGGAAAAACACCATTCCGATTTTCAACATATCCTGTTGAAAACGAAGCAGATCAATACCACTTTTTTAAGAAAATTCATATTGACAAGACACGAAAAAATGGTAAAATAAAACTTCGTGCTGGGAAGTCGTCTAATTGGCAGGACATATGACTCTGGATCATAGAGTTGGGGTTCGAGTCCCTGCTTCCCAGCCATTTTTTTTTCAACCGAAAAGCGAAAACAAATTCCACGACACAATAAAAAAAAGCCTCAGGTATTTCACATTCATTAAATAGGTGTTCGTCACCATTTTTCAAGCAAAAAACATAAATCTTTACCTTGTTTTTTACGTATCTATCTCTTTATGATCAATGGAGGTTACCAGATGCCCAAAAGATGCATTGCGTTTTTTCTTCTGTTTGCGGGGTTTTTCAGCCTTTATTCTGGCTGCCGTC
>CAYMND010000251.1:0-4761 GCA_964391685.1 uncultured Clostridia bacterium
TTCCGGAAGAGCGGCGGCGGCAGCATAGGACTGGCTCGGCATATGGATGGCCCGAACCGTTTCCGAAGTGACACTGAACCGATCGATCATCGCTTTCCGGTGGGTGTACAGATCGACATTTCCCGCCAGGTCGAACACCTGCGGCAACCCCCCGCTGTGATCGTAATGACCGTGGCTCAGTGCAATACAGTCACATTTTTCCAGATCGATGCCGAGTTGACAGGCGTTGTAGATCAAGGCCCCGCCTTGCCCGGTGTCAAAAAGGATACGCATACCGTCGGTTTCGATCCACATGGCCAGACCATGTTCCGCCACCAGAGCGTTCATGGCCCGGTCATCCACCAGAATGGTTACCCGAACTCCCCTGCTCATGCCTTCACCTCCCCGAACCCTGTTCCATGCGATCTCTTTTTTTCAGATTTCTCATGAAATAAGTATGACCTTTGTACATAGATGTCGTCAACTCCCCTTTTTCCAGCATGGATTCCACCATATGCCAATCGGCCTTATGTTCATGGATCATTTTTTCCACAGCTTCTCTCCGCATCGGATGGACTGCGGTAATGGCCAGGAGGTCTGTCTCTATGTCACCGGTGCTCGAAAAGGCATCCCCCTCGTAACCGACCAGGTATTCAACCGTCTTGACCCGGGAGGAGACGATCTGAAAAGCTCGATTCAGATGCTCCTCGTCGGGGCCTTCCGCTCCGGAATCCACGGGAGGACGGATGGGAACGGAAAGATATGATTTTTCGGGCATCAGTCTTCCGAGATAATCTCCCAGCTTCTCCAGTCTTTCTTCTCCGATACAGGTCTTGTCGAGAAGCATGGATTCGGTATTCAGACGCCCTCGGTAGCACGAAGCGAAACGTACCGTTTCCTCCAGGATTCCAGCCAGATTCAGGGATCGATGAGGTCGATTGATCCAGAACCAATCCTCTTCCGAAACCGAATCGACCTTCAAGGAGATCCAATCCGCATTCATGAGATCCTTCTTGACATCATCCCGCCAGATCAGAGAACTGTTGGTGATCACCGCCACCGGAATTCCAAGCTCTTTGATCATGCGGATCTCCTCGCCCAGATGGATATCCAGAGTGGGTTCCCCGTCGGGAACGAAAGTCAGATACTCAATCGTCTCTCCGGCTTTTTTCGCCTGTTCCACACGCCGGGAAACATCCCGGAACAAATCCAGCGGGTTGTAGAACATTCTCCGTTCCAGCGGCATTTCGGTCGTTCGCCCCACCTGGCAATATCGACAGGCGTAGGTGCAGCTTTTCGCCGGAATATTGTTGATCCCGACACTGCGTCCCAGGCGTCTGGAAGGCACAGGACCAAAAGAGTATTGCACTGGATTCCTATCCATGGATTGCCTCCCGGGCATGACGCAGAACCACGTGCGAGTCCACCCGCATCCCGGTATGTCCGGCGATGACACCGCATTTGACTTTGAACAAAAAAAAGATCTCCCGCGACTCACCGCACAGGGTTTCATAGTTTCCCTGCCCCTTGGCGATCACCATGTCGACGGAATCAAAAAGGCTCCGGAACGACTCATTGCAATCGGAAAGGATGGTCCCCGGCACATCCGAGCCGTTGTCGATCACTTCAGCCAGATTGAAAATCCCAACAGCCTCTGCATCTTCAAGGGTAGCGTCGTTGATCACCGGACCGCCGCGCACCGCCACCGTAACCCGGGCCGGGAGCAAGGCCTTGATCAGAAGACGGTCGAAAACGATTTCTCCCGCGTTGTCCGTCAGGTAAAGAACCGTTTCCGCAGCTTTCGCCCTGCGGGCAAAGAATTCGTAATCCCCCGACAACGGCTCAGTGACGGAACGTTTCAGATTCCCCAGCACGGCCTCCCGATCCACCCGGCTCAGGGCTCCCAGATCGATGACGTTTCCGGCAACCGCCAGGCGTACCGCCAGTTCGAGGGAGTCATCGATCTTTCCGATATCCCCCTCCAGCTCTTTGAGCAGCAGATCCGCCATTTGGTTCTGTTCCTTCTTGATCCGAAGGTAGGGATCCCTGTTTTTCAAAAGGCTCCTCAGATGACGGTGTATTTTCTGGCCCATGACCGGAGGCGGCAAAGAAAGATCCATCTCGGAACACCAGCGCAGCACATCACGCATCAGCTTACGCTGCAAGTCCTGATCACTGACGGTCATGCGGCAGGCATCCAGTGCCTGACGTATGAAACAAGGAAGGCAGTCTAAATCTGTTTCCATGGAAATTCCGTATGTCCGATCATTCAAGATGATGCCGATGATGCATCAGGCGACGGGTCATCCCCGTCGCCGGTTCAGGATTTCAAGACTTCTGGTTTTCCAGCTCTTCCAGTCTCTTTCGAATCTGTTCCAATTCGAGCTGCATGGCTTCCGCCTGATGCTTCAGAGAAAGTTTCTCACTTTCGGCATCCGGTTGTACATACGGAGCCGCCCCACGGCCGAAGCCGAGCCAGCTGCCGAAACCCCGGCCGAAAAAACCGCCGCCGGCTCCCCGGCCACGTCCCATTCCGAATCCCCGTCCGAAGTTTCTTCCGAAACCTCCGCTCATGAATCCGGGCACACTGTTGCCCGCACAGTATCCGGCCGCCCGGCCGCTCATCGGTCCCATTCCCATTGGACCCATTCGATCACCTCTCGGCATGATATCCTCCTCGACGGTCTGCACATTCGCAAAAGCAGCCGTCTGTTTTCGATCTGTTCATGCATAACGACTGCCAGAATCCGGGAAATCACTCTTCGGGTACCGAAACAAGCGCTGAATCTCCCTATATATGAGAAAGATCAAAAAATTCCAAGCCGCGATATCAAGTCGAACAACGCCCCTTCAGCGCACAGGTTTGCAACGGATACAACCCATCGTGGTGCATTACTGCACCACGTTGCCGATCAGACCTTAACCGGTATTTTCAGGCTCACCTTTCGGACATGACCTTTAAAAAATCTCATTCCTCCGGCCTCGGAAACGACGCGCAAAATACCGGCCGGATCCTCCACGATCACCCCGGAAAGCAGAGTGACACCGGCATGAAGAAAAGCCTGAGGACAAAGCGGGGTTGAAGCACCGAGAATGGCGACAATCCGACAATGTCTCGAAGCATCCAGCAGTGCATCGATGGTCCGGTTCAGGATGGCGGTCCCGGTGACCAGTGCCACCTGGCACTCCGGAAGAACGGTCCAGACATCTTCGGCGGGTCTCACCAGCGGATGGGGCCGATCCGCCTTCTCGAATATGGTCAGACTCTTCGCTCTGGAACAGATCCCTTCCACCAAAGGTTCGAACAGTCCCACCATGGCCACTTTATCATCAGAGCACAAATCCAGTTGCTCCAGTATATCACCAGTGGACAAACGGTCGTGGTACTGGTTGCACAGAGCGTTGGCGCAGGCCAGGCCGACCGCGGCCTCGATGGGATCCGGGGAATTCAGAAGCTCCAGGAGTTCCCCGGCGCCTTTCCCGGCGATGGGGCGGAAACGCTGAAATATGGTGCATCCTCCCTGGGCACAATCCCGGAAGGTGTAGGCGACACCGGTACGTTGATCATCCAGTTGAACCGCTGTGTATCCGAGCCCGATGCGGACGTCCTGTACAGTGATTCCCTCCGCCTGTTCCATCAGCAGATCGCAGAGCCTCGACGCGATTGTATTGCCTTCGGTCATAACAGCCTCCATCAGTCGAATTCACTTTTCCAGAACATCGAAAAGGGGACTGTAACACAAGTGGCAACAAATTCCCACCTCGGATTCTTTTCATTCAGCCTTGTAATGACGCGGGGGTACGCGGATTCGCGTACCCCCGCTGTATTCGTTACGATAGATTAATGGGCTTTGGCCTTTGCCTCCCGGCGTTCGTGCCAGTGAATCTTGATGCGGTTGCCCAGATAATAGATGGTCGGCACAATGACCAGGGTCAGAATCGTGGCGAAGGTGAGACCGAAGATCACGGTCCAGGACATGGGTCCCCAGAACTGGGCGTTGTCTCCGCCAAAGAAAAATTGGGGATCGAAACGGCTGAGCATGGTGATGAAATTGAGATTCATGCCGATGGCCATGGGAAACAGTCCGAGTATCGTGGTGATGGCGGTGAGAAGAACCGGGCGCAGCCGGGTACGGCCGGCCTCCACGATACATTCCCTCACCTCATCGATGGGCAGTTCGTCGCCTTCTTCGAGCCCCAGGCGTTTCCGGGCCCGCAGCTTCAGGTAGTTGATGTAATCCACCAGCACGATGGCGTTGTTGACCACCACTCCGGCCAGGGAGATGATCCCGATACCGGTCATCAGGATGACGAAATCCATCCGGAAGGTTCCGAGTCCCAGAAAGACGCCGATGGTACTGAGAACGACGGTGAACATGATGATCATCGGTTTGACGAATGAGTTGAACTGGGTGACCAGGATCAGGGTGATCAGGGAGACGGCGATCATCAGGGCCTTCAGCAGAAAGGCCGATGTTTCGTCCTGTTCCTGCTGCTCCCCGGTGAACTTGTAGGTATAGCCTTCGGGCATCCGGTATTCCTTCATCCGCTCTTCCAGCTGGCCGATGATCTCGTTGGTGTTGTATCCCGGTATGACGTTGGACCACAGAGTGATCACTTTCTTGAGATCCAGCCGGTTGACCTTGTTGTAGGTGTTGCCGTAATCGATCCGGGCCACCGCAGAAATGGGAACCTGCATGATTTTGCCTGTATTCTGGCTGCGGAAGGTGATCTTCTGGTTGAGTAGCACATCCACTTTGTTGCGGTATTTTTCAGCCAAAC
>CAYMND010000252.1:0-4724 GCA_964391685.1 uncultured Clostridia bacterium
GCAGCAGATCATCACCCAGGAAGGAGGCTGAAATCCATCATGCCCTTTGAATTTTTTCCCAGTGACACCGTCAAAGGTCCCGTAATCATCGAACCGCGACGCCATTCGGACAACCGCGGTTTTTTCATGGAAACCTACAAGGCCGGAGAATTTTCGGCCGCCGGAATCCTGGACGAATTCATCCAGGACAATCATTCTCTCTCTGCCGGCCCGGTGGTCCGCGGTCTTCATTTCCAATTGCCTCCGAAACAGCAGGCCAAGCTGATCCGCGTCACCGAAGGCAGGATCTGGGATGTCATCGTCGACCTGCGCGGGGACTCCCCCACCTTCCTGCGCTGGCTGACCGTGGAACTCGACGCCGAGAACGGCCGACTGCTCTACATCCCTGCCGGTTTCGCCCACGGCTTCGCCTCCATGAGCCCCAGGGCACAGCTCTGCTACAAATGCAGCGCCGAATACAATTCCGGACTCGACAGCGGAGTCCGCTGGGACGATCCCACTCTGGGCATTCACTGGCCGCTGGAGAACCCGATCGTTTCCGACAAGGACAGCAGCCTTCCCCTGGTGAATCCCGATTACCTGAGGAGAATCAACTGGTGAGCAGTCCTCAGGTTTGGCTGACGGGCGCCTCCGGTATGCTCGGGCGCCAGATCCACCGCCGGTTCGAGCGGATGCACCTGTCGTGCCTGGCCACCGATCGGGAGATCGATATCCGCGACATTGATGCGCTGAAACACTTTTCATCGGGCAAAAAGGTGGACTGGATTGTCAACTGCGCCGCCTATACCGCCGTCGACGCAGCAGAAAGCGATCCGGACAGCGCTTTCGCCCTCAACGCCGAAGGTCCCGAAAACCTGGCCAGAATCGCCGCCGAAATGAACTGTCCCCTTCTGCATATCTCCACCGATTATGTGTTCGACGGTACAAAAAGACATCCCTACCAGGAAGAGGATCCGGCATGCCCGCAAACGGTCTATGGAAAGAGCAAAACCGCCGGAGAAAAGGCAATCGTGTCCGTTCTGCCCCACAATCACCTGATTCTTCGCATCAGCTGGCTCTACGGGGTGTACGGCAAAAACTTCGTCGAGACCATGGTGCGGATTTTTCGGGAAAAGGGCCGGGCAAGGGTGATCGACGACCAGATCGGAGCCCCTACCTATGCCGCGGTCCTGGCCGACAACATCGTCGGAATCATCAATCGCAATATCCCGTCCAGAGGGATTTTTCACTATGCCGATCAGGGAGAGATCAGCTGGTATGATTTCGCCTGCGCCGTAGCCGAAGAAGCGCTGGACCACAAGCTTATCTTCGAAAAACCGGTCATTACCCCCATACCGACCCGGGAATTTCCAAGCCCGGCTCCCAGGCCGGCCAGTTCACGATTCGACAAGAGTAAGGCGCAAACCGAACTGGGACTGTCCATTCTTCCCTGGCGAACCAACCTGAACCATTATTTCCAAGAACGGAGTACTTTGCATGAGACATTTTGACAACCTGCTCATCACCGGCGGCTGCGGTTTCATCGGTGCCAATTTCATCCGGCTTCTGCTGTCTGACGAAGAATTCAAAGGAAATATCGTAAACCTCGACAAACTGACCTATGCCGGCAACCCCCACAGTCTGGCCGAGGTCAGTGAATCTTTTCCGGAACGATACCGTTTCGTAAAAGGAGACATCTGTGACAGTGACCTGCTGCAGCAGATGTTCGACCGCCACCATTTCGACGGCATCATACACTTCGCCGCTGAATCGCATGTGGACCGCTCGATTTTCGGTCCGGCGGAGTTCGTACGGACCAATATAAACGGAACCTTTGCCCTGCTGGAGTGCGCCCGCAAAAACTGGCGACCGAATGAAGGGCTTTTCCACCATATCTCCACCGACGAGGTGTTCGGTTCCCTCGGACCGGAGGGATATTTCAGCGAAACCACCGCATACGACCCCCGAAGTCCGTACTCGGCAGCCAAAGCCGCCTCCGATCATCTGGTCAAGGCCTATCACCACACCTACGGCCTGAACATCACCCTGTCCAACTGCTCCAACAACTACGGCCCCTATCAGTTCCCCGAGAAACTGATCCCCCTGGTCATTCTCAACGCCCTGCAGGGAAAGAAACTGCCGGTCTACGGCGACGGTCTCAGCATCCGCGACTGGCTATACGTGGAAGATCACTGCCGGGCCATCTGGCGGATCGTGCGGCAGGGAAAAAACGGAGAGACCTACGCCGTCGGCGGCCGAAGCGAGAAAACCACCCTCGAAGTCATTCATCCCATCTGCGATATTCTTGAAAAGATGGCTCCTCCGGACAAGAACCCGGAATTGACCGGACAGGGTCTGAGCCGCTACCACGATCTGATCACCTTCGTGAAAGATCGCCCCGGCCATGACCGCCGCTACGCCATCGACTGCAATAAAATCGAGAACGAATTGGGTTGGCACCCGACGGTCAGCTTCGAGGAGGGCATGCGGAAGACCGTTCGCTGGTACCTCGATCACCCGGAATGGGTGCAGGGCGTACAGAGCGGCACCTACCGTCAGTGGATCCAACAGCAGTACGGGGAACAGGCACCTGGTTAATGCGACGAGCTACCTGATTCTCGAAACCTTTTTCATTTGTGAACGGGGGATGTCCAGTTCGGGGTTGCCTCGGTAGTAGAGGTCACCGTGACTGGTGATGGAAGCCTCGAGACGGCGGGAAGCGTGAACCTTCGCCGTACCGTGGCTGGACAGTTCGACCACCGCGTTCTCACAGACCAGGTTTTCGGCCAGATAATCCCCGTGACTGCTCAGTTCCACATTCTGGCTTTGTACCTGTCCCTGGCGGATGCGCACCAGACCGTGACTGGTCATGTTGCAGAACAGTCTCTCGGCTTCCAGGTGGCCGACATCCAGATCCCCATGGCTGGACAACTCGATATCCACCTTCGTTCCTTTGATGTCATCGATGGTCACTTCGCCGTGGCTGCTCAACTCGACACTGACATGTTTTCCGTTCAGTTCCGGAATCTCGATGTCTCCGTGACTGCTGGCCAGCAACCGATCGATCTGCCCCGGCAGAACCGTCAGGAAGAAGCGCATGCGCGACTCCCGGTTGAAGCCGAACAGTTGGTGCAGCCAGCTGGACGACCGGCTCTTTCGGTCAATGACCAGCGTATCTCCCTCGACCCGGGTGGTGATGCGATCGATGACCTCTTCGTCGGCTTCGACGACCAGCTCGACACGATCCCCGATTTTCACCTTCAGTTCTCCGTGGGTGGCCAGCTCGATTCCGCTGAATTCGGATTTAATATCCCGTTTCTCTCTTTTCTGAGCCGCAGTCAGGTCCGCAGAGAACCAAAGCAGCAACGCCAGCAATACGACAATCCCCTTTTTCATGATCATTCCTCCGATGGCAGATTCATTGAAGATATATTGAACATAACGCAGCCGGCAGCCGTTTTGTTCCCGGTCAAATTGACTCCCGTTTCCGGATGGGCTATACCTTAACCATCGAACCGAAAACGAGTGTCGAAAAGGAGATTTCATGACAGAAAAATACCGTCTACCGATGAAAGAGCTGCGGGGGAAATGCGATCCCCGACAATTCACATTCAAGACCACTTCCGATCTGGACCCTCTGAATGAAGTCATCGGCCAGGAACGTGCGGTTTCGGCCATCCATTTCGGCCTGGGCATGAAGGGGCACGGCTACAATATTTTCGTCACCGGCCAGGAAGGCACCGGAAAGCAGACCATCGTCCGCGACCTGGTAAGCCAGTTCGCAGCCGGCTTGCCGACTCCGTCGGACTGGTGCATGGTCAACAACTTCGACGACGAGTTCCGCCCCCGCCCCATCCGGCTGACGCCGGGGAAGGCCCATGTCTTCTCCAAGGCGGTCAATCGGCTCATCAGCAGCCTGCAGATGAACCTGTCCAAGAAATTCCAGCACAGAAGCTTCCAGAGCAAGATGATGGAAATCCAGACCACAGCCGAAAGGCAGCAGCAGGCCCTGATGGAGCAGCTCAACCTTCAGGCCATGGGGAAAGGGCTCCTGCTGACCAAGACACAGGCCGGATACCAGCCCGTTCCCATGGTCGAAAACCGTCCCATGAACGAGGAGGAGTACAAGTCCCTGTCCTCCCAGGAAAAAAAGGCAATCGAAAACGCCATCCGGGAGATCCAGGGAGCCATGCAGGGTACGCAGAGCGAAATCAACAAAGTGCATCAGGCGCAGAATAAAGCCATCGACGACCTGATCGAGGAACTGGCCAACAAGGTCGTCGGGGCCCGGGTCGACGCCTTGCGCAATGAATACCGGGACAACCGGGATATCCAGACCTTTCTCGACCAGATGCAGAATTCCGTCGTCGAGGCACTGGACACCTTCATCGAGGATGGGAGCAAAACCCAGAGCGCCGATGAATCCCATGGAGCCGACGACAAGCCCGATTTCGACCGCTACCGGGTCAACGTTCTGGTGGACCGGCGCAGCAGTCAGGGAGCACCGGTGGTCTTTGAGCCCAATCCCAGTTACAAGAACCTTTTCGGCCAGATTGAAAAACGCGTCAGCACGGAAAACCAGACCACCGATTTCAATATGATCAAAGCCGGTTCCCTGCTCCAGGCCAACGGAGGGTTCCTGATCATGGAACTGGCTTCGCTGCTGATGAATCCCTACGCCTGGGAAGCCCTGAAGCGGACCCTGCAGACCGGAAAACTGAACATCGAAGACCTGCCCTCCGAGA
>CAYMND010000253.1:0-4723 GCA_964391685.1 uncultured Clostridia bacterium
TTGGAACTCCTGCCCGAATGCATCAATCAGACCTTTGCCCAGGATTATCCATGCATTTCCCCTGATGAATCCTACCTGGTGTTCAACGCCGCTGGGAGAAGCGATCTGATCGGTGGTAAAGGGCAGAATCTGTACGTTTCCTTCCGGGATGAAAAGGATCGTTGGAGTCCGGCCGTCAATCTCGGCGGCAAAATAAACACCAGCCGTCTGGGAGAGGGCTCGTCGATTTCTCCTGACGGGAAATCTTTTTTCTTCCAATCCAGAGCACACACCGATATGGAGCTTCCGATGAAATCCAGGCCTACGTACGATGATCTGAAAAAAATCTTTTTCAGCGGACCGAACAATTCGACCTTCGATATATTCTGGGTTTCCACTCAAGTGATTACAGAGTTGAGACCGAGTACGTTTTAGATCAACAAACATCAGACTGAGTACTGGCTCCGGGATTCTGCCGATACAGTTCCACCGAATGGGGACACCTTTCTTGTTCCACCTATCCCCTGTATCCTTCAGTTAAAAAACATAAATCACATAAAATGTTAATTGATTCTTTTTACACTTATGCTTAATATCTACACGGCTATATTACGGAGGAACGCAGTTGTTGCCGGACATCATTACTGATCTGAAAAAAAAGGCGGAACTTGAAGAAGTCAGAGACCAGCATCTTCTTCAGATTTTCATAACCTACGCTCCGGTTGCAATCGCGATGTTGGACAGGCATATGCGCTATGTGGCTGTCAGCCGGCGCTTTCTAAGCGAGTATCGTATGGAAACCAGGGACCTGATCGGAAGAAATCATTATGAAGTTTTTCCGGATATTCCAGACCGATGGAAAGACATCCATCAACGATGTCTGCAAGGTGAATGTATCAAATGCAATGAGGATTCATTGATACATGGCAATGGTGAAGTGGAATGGCTGCGCTGGGAAGTGCAACCCTGGTATGAGAAAGAAGATGAGATCGGAGGCATCATCCTGTTTATCGAGGTGATAACTGAACAAAAAAAAGCGGCAGAGCGATTGAAAGAGAGCGAAGAAAAATTTCGGACCCTTTTTGACAAGCATTCCGCCGTAAAACTGATCATTGATCCGAACAGCGGAAACATCGTCGAAGCCAATGTAGCGGCAGAAAAATTTTACGGCTGGAGGAGAGAAATCCTATGTAAGATGAACATCCAGGATATCAACATTCTTTCTCCCGACGCGATCATGAAAGAGATGAAAACCGCTCAAAAAAACGAGAAAGAATACTTTGAATTTCAGCATCGTCTGGCAGACGGAACGATCCGCGATGTGGCTGTTTACAGCAGCAGCATCATAATCCAGGGAAATTCTTTGCTCCATTCGATCATTCACGACATAACCCCGCTCAAAAAAGGTGAAAAAGAACGCGAAAAACTGCAGAAACAACTGGAACAAGCAAAAAAAATGGAGTCAATCGGTCTCCTTGCCGGTGGGGTTGCTCACGATTACAATAATATGCTGAGTGTCATTATCGGCTATTCGAGCATTCTGTTAAAACAAAAAGATCTATCCGTAAAAACACGTAATGATATCACACACATTTACAATGCTGCCATGCGATCTGCCGATGTAACCAGGCAACTGCTGGCTTTCGCTCGGAAACAGACAATCAATCCCATTGTATTGGATATCAACAGGACACTGGCAAATATGCTGGAAATGATTAAAAGGCTGATCGGAGAAAATATCGCACTGCAATGGATTCCCGATGAAAATCTGTGGCCGGTACGGATGGACCCGACCCAGGTTGATCAGATGCTGATCAACCTGTGTGTGAATGCCCGGGATGCGATCCAGGGTGTAGGAAGCATCACGATCGAAACCAAAAACATGACTTTTGACCAGACCTATTGTTCCGATCACTACTATGCGTTACCCGGAGATTATGCAACCATTATCATCAGTGACAATGGCTGCGGTATGAGCAAAGAGACGATCGAACATCTTTTCGAGCCATTTTATACAACAAAAGAACTGGGGAAAGGCACCGGTCTCGGACTGGCTACGATCTATGGAATCATCAAACAAAACAACGGTTTTATCAACGTATACAGCGAGCTGGACCGCGGGACAACAATAAAATTGTATTTGCCCAGACATGAAGGTGTAAAGCCCGATGTGGTTTTCCACAGCGATGTTCAAGATCCTCTGGGCAATCAGGAAACCATTCTGGTTGTCGAGGATGAAAAAGCCATTCTTGAAATGGTCATGGAAATATTGAAATCGCTGAATTATCATGTTTTGTCTGCTCATTGTCCCAACGATGCCCTATCGGTTGCCTGTTCATTTGATGGTTGCATCGATCTTCTGTTGAGCGATGTCGTCATGCCTCAAATGACCGGCCTTGAGTTGGAAACCAAACTCAAGCTCCAATACCCCAATCTCAAGACACTTTTCATGTCTGGTTATACATCCAATGTCATTGTTCATCGAGGAATACTGGATCCCGGCGTTGAATTCATTCAGAAACCATTCACCAAGACTGAATTGGCGAGGAAAATAGATGACGCCTTGAGAGATTCAGACACTCGATAAAAGCCTTGTTTTTGATGAACGCTATATCCTGTCTGCCGCAGCACCACTCGCCGACCCTGGTTGCGACCCACAGTTTCGTCAACCCGCTGGTTGCGGTACTGGTCGGATGGCTGTTGGCTTCCGAAGCGATGAGCCTGCGTCTCGTCGCGGCCATCATTCTGATCCAGCGCGGCGATCGGCCGGTGAAGAGACGGACCATGACGGGTCGGTCGGATTGATCCGGATCATTCGTTGATGGTGTTGATACGGTTGATGAGCTGAACGCGGTTACCGACATCGCATTTCTGGTAGATATGAGCGATATGGAACTTGACCGTATTGATGGTGATTCCCAGGGTTTCGGCGATCTGACGATTGCCTTTTCCGGTCAGTAATTCCTGCAGGATATCCGCCTCCCTGGAGGACAGGTCGTACTGCCGGGCAAACGGTTTCGGATCTGCCAACGAGACCGCCGGCGGATATCGGGGGGATTGCCCGCCCGGCGCGAAGGCTTGCAGCAGCAGGAGCAGAGCGAAAATGATTCCATGTGCCGGGAGCAGCATATAGAGGATGTTATGGTCGATTTCCCTGCGGGTAAGCAGAAAACGGATGAGAATCAGACTCTGGAAATAGAGGTTTGAGAACAACGCCGCATGGCGGTTGACCACGAGGGGGAATGAACGGAAGCGGCGGATCTGATGCCATAACAGAATCCCGTAGGCACCCAGGTAAATGATGGGCATCCGGGAAAACAACTGAATGATCCGGTCTGCAATCGGATCGCGAAAAAAATAGCCGATGCCCCATAAACCGAGGAGGATCGGAATGAAGATACGTAACCGTAACCATGGAAACGTGTTCCCGGTCATGGTGGTAGATGCGGAAAAAAGCTGGAGAAGATAGAAGCAGAGCACCCAATATTCCACCGAGAACATGAAGATGAAGGCATGAGTGACGGTGGGCGTCGGATTCAGATTGCCCCCCTGATAATACTGGATGAGTCGCAGGGCTGAGGACAGGGTGAAGAAGAGAACGAAGAGAAAACGGGCCTTTTCGAGTCGGCTTCGGGCACCTCGGCGCCGGCCGGGAGCGAGACGGGTCAGAACGACGGTGGAAATCAGCAGGGTGATGATGAGAGTCAGGATAGCGGGTTGAAAACTGAACACTGGGGTATTTTTTCATATTTGCCGATGCAATTCAACATCCGCCTTCATGAAGCCCCATGGTCGGACCTCCTCCCCGAACGGGTGGGGAAGTAAAACAGTCTGAACCACCCGTTTGGGTGGCGCAACGGCCGAAGCGAATCTCTATATTGTGCTCAAAATCGTTGAACACAGGAGGTTAATATGATTCGCAAAGACTTGCTCGTTTTGACATGCATGCTACTCACGGGGGGTATCAGCGGAAATTCCTCGAAGTGGATGGATCTGCCTGACCTGGTTCATCCCGCCGGCATGGTCCTGTGGGGTGACAGGCTTTTCATATCGGATCAAGCGGAAATTCTCCGTTACGATGTGAAAACGAGAAAATCGCTGGGCCGGTTCGGCCGAGACGGGGATGGTCCGGGTGAATTCCGTATCCATACCAATCTGAACAACGGCGGTGTTTTCCTGTTCGCCGGCCCGAACGGGCTCTTTGCCACCAGTCTTGGGCGGTTGAGCCGGTTCGACTGGCAGGGGAAGGTGCGGAAGATCTGGCAAACCAGGAGCCGGGGGTATCGATTCGTTCCGGTCCCCGGCGGCTATTTCGGATTGGGGGTGAGCCGGAATTCGGAGGGGACTGAATTTCACACCTTGAACCTGTACAGCCCGGAGTTTGAACCCCGGCAGGAACTTCATCGCCAGGAAATCTGGAACGAAATCAATCGGCTGGATCCCATTCTCTTCACCTTCTTCCCAGCTTTTACAGTCTCGAACGGACGGATTTTCATCGCCGATCTGTCCGGAACGATATGGGGGTTCGACACCGGTGGACGACGACTTCACCGGTTCGATCACCATATTCCGGCCCGGGCCGTCACCGGCCGGGATCGACAGGTTTTGGAGCAGTTCCTCAACCGGGATCACGGATACAGAGGGTTTCTGGACAAATACCATTCGATTGTCAAATTCGGCGATCATTTCCCGCCTGTCCGGGCCATGGTCAGCGACGGCCGGCACCTGTTCGTCATCCCCTTCG
>CAYMND010000254.1:0-4722 GCA_964391685.1 uncultured Clostridia bacterium
GTTCGTCGCTGAGCAGCCGGGTGAGGGTATGCCGTTCGTTCCGGACGGTGGGGATGACCAGAAGCCCCGACGGTTTGTCCACCGCCAGTATCAGATCATCTTCATAGAGAATATTCAGAATCTTCCGAACCATGACCAAAGCATAGCCCAGGCGATGCCGCAATACAAGCGCCATTGTCCTCTGTTTACAGTCCACCGGATCAAGATTGTCCTAAAAAAAGGTCAACGGGTGGCGTACACTTTGGCATCAAAAATGGTTACAATGGTTCAGGAGGTCAACATGAAACATAAACTTCTGATGACAAGCTTGACCCTGGTCGTTCTGAGCATGATCGGCTACGCCAGTCCGTTAACTCAGCCCATAGCCCAGGACAACGGAACCTATTATGACGACTATGATGACGATTACCTGTACGAAAGCGACAACGGCTACATATACGATGACGCCTACAGCTCGGTGGACTGGGACCGGCTCAACCACGGAAAACTGTACTACAGCTACTACGATGACGAAGACGTATTCATGATCGTTGTCGGCCGCCGCATCTACATTGTGCCGTACGACTACTTCTACTACCGCATCTGGCCCCGTCACCGCTACCACTTCAGCTACTGCTACTACGACACCTTCTGGGACTGGTGGGGCGCTCCTTTTTACAACAACATCTGGTACCGTTATCACCGTCACCACTACCATTACGGCAGACACCGATTCGACCGTCACTACGACTTTCGCCACGACCATTACCGCCGCCCCCGGGTGGTAATCCACAAGGACGGTTGGCGAGCTCCGGGCAGCCGCAACCGGGCAAACGACAACCAGTACCGACGGAACAGAGTCTATCGCAACGACCGGGTCATTTACCGCGGCAATGACTCCAGGGTACGGTCCGATTCACGAACCAGTCCATCGACCCGCCGGCTCATCCGTTCCCGCAGCCAGAACAGCAGCAGAATCCGCAGCAACGGAAACCGTTCGTCGAGCGGTAGCAGCTACCGCTCGGGATCCACTTCCCGCAGGATCCGGTCCTCTTCCGGCAGCTCCAGGTCCTCATCCAGGGCGTCCTCATCCGGGAAAACAAGATCCTCATCCGGTTCCTCATCCAAAGGACACGCCGTAAAGAAAAAATAGATCTTCCTAATTCGTCTCTTGGGGCCCCGATTCGCCATCGGGGCTTTTTTTTGTAATTCTGAAAAAAAATACTATTTTGATGCTATGGAACATTTTCCGCAAAATTTCTTTCTGCGAAAAAAAACAGTGTGCCCCATCTGTCAGAATCCGTTTTCCGGCCACACCGTCAACCCCCGGCTCTTTGCTGCGGACACCCGGGAAGAGGATCGGCACGTCACAAAGTACAACTGGGCCCAGGGTATCAAAACCGACATACTCCCCCATCATTACGAAATATGGCACTGTCCGACCTGTTTCTATACCGCTTTGCACAGCGAGTTCGAACAGGCAGTACCCTCGGTCCGGTGCAAAGCCGCCTGGAGCAGCTACCGCCAGCTTGAGCCTTCCGTGCAACTCAAGATCCGCTCCCTGGCCAAACTGATCGATACCGATCCGCCTCTGGATGAAGTAACGGTCACAATATTGAACGCTCTGGCTGTCTGGATTCACCAGATCGTCCCGGACGACCAGAAGAACTGGATGGACCTGGGACGCCTCAATCTCCGCCTGGCCTGGATCTACCGGGAACAGCCGACCATTACCGTTCAGGAAGACACGGCCACTCAAGAGATCAGCCATACCCAGAGACAGATGAAGGAACTGGCTGCAGAAATCGATCAGTCCCTGATGCTGCTGCAGACACAGTTGGCTTCCCTGAAGTCGTTGGTGGAAACGAGACACAAAGAATACGGCCAGGAGTTCTACTCCACACTGATGGATTCACTGGCCCAGAGAATGAATGCCTTGAATATCTCCAACCGTACCTTCAATCAGGTGCTGCTTCGTGACCTGAGCAACCAGATCGCATCAAAAGGGAAAACCGGTTCGGCTCGTCCTCCCCTTACAGGACTCGCCAACTATATCGCCCAATTCTGGAACCGGCTGCCCCGAACCGAAGCCGAAGCCGTCATCGCCAGTGTCGAAGCATTCGATACAGGTCTGCGCCAGGGCGACGGAGACCTCAACGTCGATGCCCAGCTCAATCTGACCGTAACCAATATCAGGCTCCTGGAAAGAGTAAACGACTACCGCCGAGCACTGGCATACATCACCGATGTTTCCAAAATGGCTTTCACTGAAAAACAGGACCTGAGCCGAAAGATCCGTGAAATGGAAAAAGCCGGCCAGGGGAACGACGCCCGGCGTCCGCTGGTGCGGCAATTGAGTTCGGTCACCGCTGTGCTGCAGAATTTTTCGGACATGAGGGACAAGCTGGTTGCCTCCCTGATCGACCAGCAGGGTGAACCACTGGTAAAGCGTCTGAAAGAAGCCCCATCCCGCGACAGGCAACTCGAAATACTGGAGGAATTCCGGATTCCCGACCTGGCCTATCGCTTTCTGGAAGAAAATGGTTTACTGAAAAGGGAATAATTTGCCTTGTCATCCGTTTTAGCAGTATGATGCCAATCGAGATGACACTGAACGGTGAGTCCTGCGAGACTTCTCAAGCGGTTTCAATCAACCGGATTGAGCGACAGGAACTCCTTCTGGCTCAGCACCGCAGTGTTTTTCTGCTCTGCCTGGGGTTCACCGGAAATCAGTGTGACGCCCGGGATTTGACCCAGGAAACCTTTCTGCGCGCTCTGACCCATCTCCATCGAATGCCGGTCGATCGAATCCGGCCCTGGCTGCTCACTCTGGCACGAAACATCTGCATCGATCAGTATCGACGGAAAAAAATTCGCCGTTTTTTCGCACCCTGGCTGGCCGACGAACATCAGAGCCCTCAGGACCCGGACCACCTGCACGGCCGGAAAGAGGAGATCGGACAACTGCGGGCGGCCATCCGCAGCCTTCCGAGACCACTCCGGGAAGTGCTGGTCTTGAGGGAATACGGAGATCTCAGCTACCGGGAAATCGCCTCCATGCTGGGGCAGAAGGAAGGAACCGTCATGTCGAAACTGAACCGGGCCCGTACGGCCCTGGTCAAAGCCGTCAAGGAGTTGCAGAATGGAACCGAAAAACGATAAGGAATGGGCGGTGATCCACCGCCTGATCGAAGCCGACAAGGAGAACGCCTGGGAAGAAAGCCGGAATCTGATCCTGTCCTCAGTGCCCCGGCAGCGCTCCCGTCACTTCCAAACGCTTCGTTACAGCGCGGCCGCCCTGCTTCTGGCCGCGATTATCGGCATTGGAAGCCACCTGCTTTTCAGACCGGCCGTTTCACCGGCCAAGCCATTGACTTTCGATCGGCTCCCTCTCTTCGACACCCTGGCCGAATCCGCATCCGCCGGCCGACCACGATCCGAAGCGATCGACCTGGCACAAAACCTGAATTATGTACTGGAGACCGTCAGAGCGGAGAATGAAACCGTCCTGGTCACGACGGACAAAGACCATCCGGGTGATCCGGAAGAGGCCAGGGCGAACATACAGCGAATCATCCGGGAAAACACGCTCGAGCGTTCCATCAACCGGATCATCACCATAAACCAGGAGGTATGATCATGAAAAAATGCATTCTGTTCACCTGTCTGTTTCTTCTCCTGATCGGCTCGAGCCGGGCCGAATCGGAAGGGGAAAAGATCGTCAGCGGTACCGTCAAGGACGGCTACGCCCTGCTCACCGACCTGACCAAGATCTTCGAGGAGATCGTAACCAAGGGCAGCGGACTGGGCAGCGCCAACGAACGGCTGAACAAATCCATCATCGATGCGGCCGTATCGTTTCAGGCCGGAACGATCAATCCGGTGTTCAACCATCGGTTAAAAAGGCTGTTGTTGATCTACAAACTCATCCTGACCCCCATAACACCGGAAAACAACATCTGGGAAATTGTCATTCGAAAGGAACTGAACAATTTCGTTCTCGATACAACCGGTGAAACCTGGGTTTGGAAGCTGAAAAATCCCGAAGCCATTCACACTTTGGCCAATGCCATGGAAGAAGAATTCATCAGCCTCTGGCCCTATTTGGACACCCTGCCCCAGCGGGCTGAGCTGAAGAAGAAGTTCGGCAAGAGCATGCTCCTGCCGCCACCGCCGCCTCCAAAAAAGAACGCACCCGATCAGAAGGACAAGGTTTCCGAAGATCTCCCGCCACCGCCCCCCCCAGCCGGTTGACATGGATGTCCCAGGGCTTCGTTCCGAGACAAAGGAGCGGAGCCCTTCATCCCATTGCATCAGTGTAAGAAAAACATCCTCTTTCCAGCAAAGTCTGACGCCAGTTAACGGAAAATATGTATATTATTACTGACAACTGAAAATTCGACTGGAGGCTGGATGTCTGATATTACACGATCTGTTGTACTCCTTCTGCTTCTTTTTCAATCGATCTTGTCCAGAGCACCGACTGAGGAGTTCTCCGTCGATATTCTCACAGACATCGAATCTCAAGCCATCACCCTACTTCGTGACAATGACGGTTTCATCTGGATCGGAACCTATGTCGACGGACTCTACCGCTATGACGGCAAATCCCTGCAGCACTACCTCAAAGCGTCTGATTTCATCTCCAGCAACAACATTCCGGCCATATTGCAGGACCGTGAAGGCATCATCTGGTTCGCAGCCAACGGAAGCGGCCTGACCAAATACGACAAAAAAACCAAC
>CAYMND010000255.1:0-4719 GCA_964391685.1 uncultured Clostridia bacterium
ATATCACCGTACGACGGACCGCCCCGAGCTGCTGACTCCCGAGATCATGGAGGATCTGGCCCGTTTGCTGTTCCTGTCTCTGATCGAGATGGATAACCGGTCGAACTAGGCATCATTTGATTTTTTCTCTGCCAATTGGCATAATGACTCTGTGAAAGAGAGGGGATGACAATGACAGTTCAGGAGAAGCCATGAGATCAGGAAAAAGGTATGGGATATTACTCGGATTTGCAGCGGCTCTGACATTGATGATCGGAATGACCCGTTTTCTGTCTGCCGACTGGAGGACACCGGAGCAGGTTTCCTTTACTTCCGGAGTGTCCACCGCACCGGGAATCACCTGTACTTCGCAGGGGAAGATATATATCACCTGGCAGGAAGGGGCCGAGTTCAACTATCCGGAAGTGTATTTTTCCCGTCGGGACAGCGGAGGCTGGACCAGTCCGCTGAACCTCTCGAATACCACCGCTTTGCATTCCAATCTTCCCAATATAGGTTATCTGCCCGGAAAGAAGAAGCTCTGCCTGGTCTGGTATGAGGAAGAAAGCCAGCTGAGCAGCGTCATGTATTCCCGGACCAGCAGCGATAACGGAGCCACCTGGACGGAGGCCGAACAACTCTCCAGCGGTATGGAGGGGGCATCTCAGTTTCCGCACTTCACCGTGGACAACCAGGGCATCGGGCATCTGGTCTGGTCGGAGTATTACCGTGACACCGGTGATCCTTATTTTGCCATCGCATACCGTCGCTACAACGGCAGCAGCTGGTCGGATCTGGAAAACGCCAACAACACGCCGACCAATTCTGGGGACCATCCTTCCGTTTGGGGACAGGGGGGCAGCAATGTGGCCGTCCTCTATCTCAACAACAACAAGACATCGGAGGACAAGGCCGATTGGTCCATCAATACCGTTTCCAAGAGCGGCAGCGGCTGGAGTGCTCCTATGGAGCTGTATCATGCCGGTCTGACTCCGATTTTCACCCGGGTGGTGCGTACCGTATACGGGGAGACCTACTATTTCTTCCTCACCCGGGGCGCCGGAACCGGTAATCTCTATTACTGCTACCAGGAGTCTTCGGGGGCGAGTATCACCGAAGCCAAGCATTTCGGCAGCGGTATCCTGGACAAGACCCGGTTCTCCGCCGTAGAGGGGAAGAGGGGAGATGTCCATGTTTTTTTCGGCGGTCCCGGAGGGTTGTTCCATCACCTTTTCGAGGACGGCGGCCCGGTCTGCAAAGAGACCATGGTCACAACGCCCAGCCAGGCTCCCTGTGCGGTGTACAACAGTTCTCTGGATCAGATTTACGTATCCTATCAGAATACACAGAACAACGAAATCTACTGGACTACAGGAGAAGAACCTTACGAAGGGGATGTCGATCCCAATGTCAACCGCAAGCCCACGGCCCGTATCGCCATGAGCGGCAACGAGGGGCTCACCCCGTTGACGGTGAACTTCAACGCTTCCAATTCCACCGATCGGGACGGTACGATCGTCAGCTACAGTTGGTCTTTCGGCGACGGAGGGACGGCCAGCGGGGTCAAGGTCAGTCACGTCTACAGGGATACCGGTGATTTTACGGTTCTGCTGAAAGTAAAGGACAATGACGGTGCCAGCGACACGGCCAGTGCCGCCGTTTACGCTCAGGGCGTCGAGCCCCCTCTTCGACCCCGGGCCGATCACTGTACCAATCGCAGCCTTTTCACCATGGAGCACTATTACAAGGTCACCTGGGAAGCCAATCCCCTGAACGCCGAACGGGGATTCGACATCGTTTCATACAATGTCTATCGCCGCAGCCAGGGGGAGAACTGGTACAGTCTGATCGGAAATGTCGGGGCAGGCGGGGAACTGGTCTATCTGGACCGCAGTCTCGGGAAACAATATATCGTTTACTATTATACCGTCACTTCCGTCGATGCCGCCGGTAGGGAGAGTCCGCTGCCGGTTATTTATTGATTTTGATTTGAGTGACATTCCATGGAGTCTCCGATGGAGAACGGCGGTCAGTCAGAATCCGTGATACGGGCCAGAGGACTGCGCCGTTATTTTCGGGATGTGAAAGCCGTGGACGGTGTCGACCTGGATATTGTCAGGGGGGAATGTTTCGGGCTGCTGGGGCCCAACGGAGCGGGCAAGACGACCAGTGTCGAGATCCTGGAAGGGCTTCAGGTTCCCGATGAGGGTGAAATCGAGATACTGGGTCAGGGGTGGTGTCAGAGAAGTGATTGCACCCTCAAGAGGAGGATCGGTGTCCAATTGCAGGAGACCCGGTTCAACGAGAAGCTGACCGTAAAGGAAATTGTCCGGTTGTTCCGCAGCTTTTACCCCAGGGGGCGGGGAATCGGAGAACTGCTGGACATGCTGGGACTGCAGGACAAGGCCGCAGCCCTGGTGGGAAAACTTTCAGGGGGACAGAAGCAGCGGTTGGCGCTGGCTTGCGCTCTGGCCGGTGAGCCGGAGCTTCTTTTTCTCGATGAACCCACCACCGGTCTGGATCCACAGGTGCGGCGCCATATCTGGACCATTGTCGAAGAGTTCAAGGCTTCCGGGGGGACCGTGGTTTTGACCACTCATTACATGGACGAAGCCGCCCGGCTCTGTGATCGGGTGGCCATCATGGATCACGGCAGGATCCGGGCGGTGGGGACACCCGTGGGGCTGATCACCGACCTGGATGCCGATCTGATCGTCGATATCACCCTTTCCCGGCCGGTGACAGACGATTTCTGGCTGGCGATTCCGGCCATTCGCCTCCTGGCCGACCGCGGTGACCAAAGGTGGAGATTGACGGTTAGTGACATGGCTTCCGGTCTGCCGGCCCTGGTGGGCAGACTGCAGGAAGACGGCATCGGCCTGCTCAATCTGACCACCCACCAGGCCAGCCTGGAGGATGTTTTTATCTCACTGACCGGCAGGGGGCTTCGGGATGAGTGACCGAATCCGTCATCCCGTCCTGGAGCTGACCGGCACCCGGCTCATTGAATTCTGGCGGGATAAGGAAGGAGTCTTCTGGACCTTCGGTTTCCCTCTTATCCTGGCTTTTGTCTTGGGAATGGCTTTTCGCAGCAAGCCTCAGGAGCTGCCGAGGATCGGAGTGCTGGGAGATTCACGGGGCGGGATTCAGATCAGCGAGCGTTTGCGGAATCTGGGATGGACCTGTGAGAACCTGGACCGGGACCAGGCCGAGTTGCAGCTTCGTCGCGGCCGGCTGGATCTGCTGATCGAAATTGACGGGCAATACAGTGGAGATGAAACCATTCCCCCTTTGTCCGCACTGTTCTTTCGATACGACCGTTCCCGGGCCGAGGGGCGGATCGCCTTTCTCGAAGCGGAAAGAGAACTGGGCGTCAGGTCCGGAAGCTCTCCGCCATCCGGAAAGGAAAAAAACGACCCCCTGCCGGGCAGCCGATACATCGATTTCCTCATTCCGGGGCTGATCGGTCTCAACCTCATGGGCAGCGGCATGTGGGGTGTCGGTTTTTCCATCACCATGGCCCGGCACAACAAGGTGCTCAAACTGTTGGCGGCCACACCCATGCGGAGATCTCACTACCTGTTGAGTTATATCCTGTCCCGGCTCATCCTTCTCGTACCGGAAGTCATGGTTTTGATGGCGGCTTCCCGGCTGTTCTTCGATGTTCGTGTGCTCGGCTTCTGGCCGGACCTGATCCTGATCACCCTTCTGGGGGCTTTCGCTTTCGTCGGCCTGGGGTTGTTGACCGCTGTCCGTGCCCGGACTGTTGAGTCGATTTCCGGATGGATGAATCTGGTGATGATGCCCATGTGGGTGCTGTCCGGTTCTTTTTTCTCTTATGAGAGATTTCCGGAACTCTTCCATCCGTTCATCCGCCTGCTCCCCCTGACGGCGTTGAACGACGCTCTTCGGCTGGTAATGGTGGATGGTACGCCTCTTTACGCAGCCTGGCTGGAACTGCTGGTACTGTCCGCCTGGTGTCTGTTGACTTTCGCTGCGGCTTTGCGCCTGTTCCGCTGGCAATGATGGCCAAAATGAAGAAAGAAGAACTGCTGGAAACACTGCCCGAGTTGGAAACCCTGGAGAGCGAGGACCACGGACAGCGACAGGTCCAGAGGATTCGGCTGGTGCTGATGACTGTTCTGGTGCTGTGCTCCATGATCGTCATGGCCATCGAGGGAAGACCGTACAGACCCTCTCTATTCTGGATTGTCTCGGCGGTTGTCCTGTTCGCTCTGGCCTTCAGGCAGCACGCCTTTCTTCTGGGACGCAACGTTCCGTTTCCCGAGTGGAACAAACCGAGAATCGGCCTGTTCACGCCGGATCGGGTTTCCGAGCTTTTCGATGAACTGATTGTCGGTTGGAAAGACGAGAAGATGCCGCCTCCGATGTTGTTCATCAGCTCGGCGCACAACCGGCCGGCTTTCACTGTGCGCAACTGCCTGACTTCGGACCCCCGCTTCCATGGCATCTACCTCGCAGAAGACGTTTTTTTCTGGCTGAAAGGGGAGGAATTGCGCGGAATACTGGCCCATGAGCTGGCCCATTACTATCGCTACAGCGGAGCCATGACGCGCTGCTATCCGCTGGTGCTGGCCATCATGGCTTTCTTTCCTCTGACGGTCATCGAGATATTGCGGGTGACCAATCTGTATCTGGCTGCAGTCCTGTGGCCCCTCCTGTACTTTCTGGTCCGGATTATTCTCCTGGGATTGCAGCGTCGAGGTGCCTATTGGCAGG
>CAYMND010000256.1:0-4690 GCA_964391685.1 uncultured Clostridia bacterium
GACAGAAGGATCAGATCCGCCGCACGATGCGTTTGCGGCCCCTGGTACAGATCCTTCTTTTCGAACACTTCCTGGATAACATATTCTCCGTTGAATTTCAGTTCCAACAGGAAGGCCCTCAACTCCTCCTTCACGGACTGTACATCCCCACGCTTCACCCCTCCCCCGGGGAATCGCCCCCGTTCATGGACAAAAATACGTGACGGATCAACGGCAAAGGCCTTGCAGTCCATTTTCACTTCAATACCGGTGAAATCCTTGTTCACCCTGGCCCCGCCGAAACCCGCCTTTCGCAGCAACGGGTTCAGGTTCACCTCTTGTTTAAGAGGATAAAATCCGTGATCGGACAGCAGGAACAGAGGACACTCATCTTCCTTATCAACAAGACGGATCATATCGGCAACCAGTTCATCCAGCTGACGAAAGAAATCATCCGTCTGCTCATGGCAGGGATGGCGGGGATTTCCAATGGCATTGTAGAAAAAATGCTGAAGCCGATCCGTTTCGGTCACGACGAGCACAAAAAGATCCCACTCTTCTTCCAGCCATATTTTGTGAAGCAACTGCCTTTTCACACATAAAGAATAGTTTAATTCCGATAGAAATTCAGCATTATTGTGTTTTCCCTTTGAGGCATCCACATCGATACGATATCCAATTTCCCTCAGGTACGGCAGAAGGCGGTTCGGATACACCGCTTTTTCCAGATCCAGGGCCACGAAGCCGCAGACCAGAACACCGGGAAAAGGACGGGCCGGATATGTGCCGGGCAGGTTGAGAACGGCCACCCGCCGGTCCTCCTTGGCAAGACGATCAAAAACAGTGGGTGACTTGAGATCCATGGAGTTCGGAAAATGAAGACGATAACTCCCCGGGAGCAGATCGACAAAACCGAAGATGCCGTGCCGGCCCGGATTTTTCCCGGTCATGAAACTGGTCCAGGAAACCGATGAAATCTCAGGCAGTGTCGCCCGCATTCTACGCAAGACCCCCTGACGCATCAAATCGGCCGTAGCCGGCATTACCCCCGCGGAAACCAGCTTCAGCAACGTGTCATGAGATAAGCCGTCAACCCCCAGTACCGCGCAACGTCTTTTCTTCCCCCTCCGCCTCATTTAATCGCCAAACCGTTCCCGGTGGACACGAAATCCTTCTTGACAACCAGCAGAGTGGAAAAGCGGACATGAGTCAGCATGATCCGTACCCGTTCTCCATCCGCCAGGTGTTCCTGAAAAATCCCATGCCAGCCTTCGAACGGACCGTCGATCACCACTACCGCGTCACCGGCATTGACATCCGTCGTCCCCCGGGTCAGCTGAACGACACCGTCCACTTCCCGCATGACAATTTCCTGGATGTACCCGTCATCCAGCAGCCATATCCCTTGCTGGCTGCCCAGAACGCGCAGAACGCCGCGACAGTACCGGACCAGATTGAAGGTTGATGCAGAGAGCCCTTTCACGAAGATATAACCCGGAAACATGGGTACATGGAGGATCTCTTTCTTGCCGAACCGGGTGACCCGCTTGCGAATCAAAGGCAGATAGAGTTCGAGTCCCGCTTCGGTGAGCAGGCGCTTCACCTCGAATTCTCGGTTCACCTTTGCCTGAACAATTCCCCAGCTGGAATGCGCTCCATTCATGGTTGCCATTATAGCCGTTCCGCCTTCCAGGGTCAACGTCTGCCCCCTGATTCTGTGTTTTGGCCCTTCTTGTGGAAATCCGATATAATGAACCCATTGTCAAGGAGTCGCATGTCACCTGGATACGGAGAACGGATTTACGTCAGACGCCCTCGTAAAAGATGGATCCCCTTTGTTTTGCTCACACTGATCGCAGCCGCTGCCGTCGTTTTGTTCATCGATAAACCGGACCGGCCCCTTCCGCCAGAACCGGGAGAAAATCAACCGGCAACCGAATCTTCGTCTCCCACGAAACCGGCAGTCGATACCGAAAAGAACTTCGTTGACAACACTCCCGTCGAAGCGGTACCCCCGGTCACGGAAGAACCGCCTCAGCAGACGAGTCCATCCCTCAACCGGGATGAAGTCTCGGATACTGGCGAAACGACCGCACTGAATCGAGGCCGAATCCTGCTGGAGCAGCGGAGATTCAAAGAAGCCATCGACACGCTCACCCCCATGGCCACAACCAATCCTCAGGCAATGACCCTGGCAGCCGATGCCCATTACGCCCTGCAGCACCACTCGGAAAGCCGGATCCTGATGGAGCGCTACCTCCAGTTGAATCCGAAAGATCTTGCCGCCATCAAACGGCTGGTGGTCATCTGCTACTCCCTGAACGATTTGGACGCCGCTCTCGATTACTGCGAGATGGGGCTGGAGCTGAGCGGAAAAGACCCGGAACTGCTTGTCTCCCAGAAGAAACTCATTGGAGAAATGGAGTCTGCCTCCGATTTCACATCCCGGGAATCTCAGCATTTCACCGTTTCTTTCGATCGAGGCAGTCATGACGATGCTCGCCATATCGTTCTTTCAACTCTGGAAAGCGCGTACCGGGAAATCGGAAAGGAAACGGGCGTCTACCCTGAGCGGAGCATCCCGGTGATTCTATATACCCAGAAGATTTTTTTCGACGTCACCCGGGCACCCGGCTGGGCCGGTGGTCTCTACGACGGTAAAATCCGCCTGCCCGTAGCCGGATTGACCGACAATGACGAGCTGACCCGTGTCCTGAGTCACGAATTCACCCACGCCCTGGTCAGCCAGCTGACCCACCGCTGCCCAGTCTGGCTGAACGAGGGACTGGCCGAATACTTCTCCCGGGAAGAAGTGCCCGATATCGGCCAAGTGATTCCCCTGAATCAGCTGGAGCATTCTTTTCCGGTTGCACCGGTCCGGGCTGTGGCCGCCGCCTACGCCGAAAGCCACGCCGCCGTGGATTATCTCATCGGGCGCTACAGTCTGAACGATGTGATCGATCTGTTGAAAAAACTCGATTCAGGAATGATGTTCGACGAGGCATTCGAAGATGTCTTCTATTCCAGCTACGCCGATTTTCTGAAAAGCTGGGGGAAGGGCGACTGAACCCCCTTCCCCCGGGGGGATCACTTCTGGGTTTCGATATCGCTGAGCTGGATGTTGTAGACTTTCAGAGTGCGGCCCAGGATCTTGTTCATGTTGGCCACGCTCAAACTATAGTTGATTTGTGCCTGCAGGGCGTTGTTCCGGGCGGTGGTGTACTGACTCAGGTATTCCAGAACCTGGAAGTTGGTGGACAGGCCGACGCTGAGTTTCTTCTCTTCAGCCTTCAGCTTCTGCTCATAAAGCTCCAGAGCGACCCGGTTGGCTTCCACCAGTTTGAAGTTGGTCTCCAATTCCTTGATGACCTGGCGAACCTCTGAATAGACTGTGTTTTCGACATTCTTGAGAGACAACAAGGCCTTTTTCAGACTCAGTCGCGCCATGGCCAGCTGGGCTCTTTCCTGCTTCAGGCCGATGGGAAGAGACAACCTGACCTCGACACTGTAGTTCCGATATTTATTTTTCAGTGCCGTTTCGATGGAGTCCCAAACAGAACGGGAAATCAGGCCGATGGGGTCACCCGGATTCAGGGGGTTGGCGTCAGGGGCATACTGGTATTCATCTCCCCCCATGCCGGTTGCATAATAGGTGGCCACGAGTTGCAGATCGGGCAAAGTCTGATTGCGCTGATATTTCACTTCAATGTCCTGGTTCTTGAGTTCCAGCCTGGCCTGCAGCATATCGGGCCGGTTTTCCAAAGCCTCCTGGAGATACGCGTTCAAATCCGTAGCCAGTTTCTCCACCTGCGGTTTGTCCTGGGGCAACAGAACGATATCCTCGCGTGTCAGGTTCAGCAGGCGTTTCAATTCCTCGTCCCGGGTCTGGATGGTCTTCTCGGCCTGGATCAGCTGAGCCTCGTAATTGGCCACGTCCGCCTTGGCTTCCAGAACGTCGATGGGAGCCGCCGTCCCCACCTTGACCTTGATCTCGTTCTGCTTGAGCAGGTCCTGGGAACGCTGAAGGGACATCTTGGTGGCCTCCAGATTCTGGTAGGCGTAGACCAGATTCCAGTAGGCATTTTCAACGTCGTAAACCAGATTGACAATGGTTTGAACCAGTTGTTGCTTCGAACTTTCCAGATCATTTGTCGCCACACGGATCGATTTGTTCGCCGCCAGCATTCCGAACCCTTTCAACAGAGGCTGAGTCAAGGAAAAGTTCAATTGCGAACTGAGGCGAGGATTCACGGTACTGAAGGTGCTGTTGCTCTTGTATCGGCTGTTTTCCAGCTCGACCGAAAAGACACCATTCAGAGGGGTTTTCTGCTCGATGCCCACATTCAGACCGAACCCATTGGCCGTTGAAATGTCGTTGGCGCCGTCCAAAAGACTCGAAGGGGGCTTGTTGGTCTCATAGCTGGAAGCTGAAACAGTAAATTTGGGCATATACACGCCTTTTTCGTAATCCAGCCGGAAACCGGCGCTATCGGTATCCGCCACCTGCACCTGCAGGCTGACATTCTTCTGCAAGGCCAGGGCGATGGCGTCCTGCAAGGTCAATTCCTTATTCTTCTCGGGTTCCGCCGCCGCCGCCAGCAGGGAACAGGCAGTCAGCAGCACCACAATCCATGTCGCTTTGGTCATTTAAAAGCCTCCACTATACGGTTCATCCTGAATATACGCGAACGCAACAGAAAAGTTATCGACT
>CAYMND010000257.1:0-4679 GCA_964391685.1 uncultured Clostridia bacterium
ACCCCTCCACTTTGTTTCATTTTTTTTATCACAGTGAAAAGTAACACACAAGACCGGACTATCAAAAACATGAAGTCAGCCAATTTTTCTGAAAAAGCGAACAAATCTTATCTGCACAGGATTGATGATTTAACCCGATAATTTGCAATGTCAAGTTGCAAAATTATCGGGTTGTTGACCTTGTGGATCCATTCCCCGGGGATTCCGTTCGATGATGAAGGTCACCGGACCGTCGTTCTCGCAGCACACCCGCATGTGGGCGCCGAATTCGCCGCAGGCCAGCTTCACCTGCCGTTCCAGGCGCCGGTTCAGTTCCCGGTACATCTCCCGGGCGGCTTCCGGCTCCATGGCGCAGCCGAAATCGGGACGGCGCCCGTTGCGGATACGCGACGGCAGGGTGAACTGGGAAATCGACAGCACCGCACCGTCGACATCCAGCAGCGAACGGTTCATGCGCCCCCCGTCATCGGGAAAAATGCGCAGATTGACCACTTTGTCACACAAGAACGACAGTTCCGCTTCCCCGTCCCCTCTCTCGAAGCCCGCGTAGAGCAGGATCCCGGTGCCGATGCGTCCCAGGCAGCGGTCTTCCACCCGTACCTCCGCCCAGTTGACCCGCTGCACCACCGCCCTCATCGGCCTTCCCTCTGCCGATTCAGCTGTGCCAGGCGGTCGATGATGTAATTCTCATGACGGAACGATCGGTTCTGCGGATGCTTGTCAAGAAACATCCGGTAATAGCGAATGGCTACATCGTATTGCCCTTCATTGTCATAGATCAAGGCCAGATAGTAGATGTTTTCCGTTGCCTCGGGATCGATGGCCAGGCTGCGGCCGAAATCGGCCAGGGCCCGGGGATAGTCCTTCAGGTGGAAATGGCACAGGCCCCGGTAGGTGAGCAGAGTGGGCCGATCGGGATCGGCCTCGAGAGCCGGCCCGGCGTGCAGCAGAGCCTTCCGGTAATCCCGGGCGCGTACATATCCGATGAGACCGAGCCGATTGAGCACTCCGTGTTCCGGAAAAGAGGCCAACCCCCGCTTGACCATCTCGAACGCCCGGGAATCGTCCCCCTGCTGTCGCAACAGCTGGTAGAGCCGGACATAATCGTCGGCCGATTCGGCGGTACGCAGTTTGATCTGCAGTTCCTCTTCCGGGGAAACCTCCGGTTTATCCTTTTCCGCCGTGATTCTGCCGGTCACGGCGACCGGCTCCCCGGGAACGGCCCGCACCTCGGTTTCTTTCTCCGGGGCAACGAACCGTTCGCTTTCTTCTTTCACATCCGGAAGCGCTTTCTCAACCGTTTGAGCCGCCGCAACAGGAGCTCCGGTTTTGCCTTTCTCTTCCGCAACAGTCGGCTCACTCTTCACCGCAATGGGTGCAGACGAAGGTACTTCCTCAACCACCAGTGGTGTGGAGCTGCTTTGGAGCTGAACCGCCGGAGCCCGGGTCAACCAGACCCCCAGGATACCGAGAGTCAAGGCCAGAACGGCAACCAGAACCAGGGGGGATTTCCACAAGGGCCGCACATCCCTTTTCCCCGGCACGGACGGATTGTCCCCGGAGCGGGCATAGTATTCATCCCTCTCTCTCTGTGCCTTCTTGAGGGCCTCACTGATTAAGCTCATACTCCACCTGCTCGACCAATCCCGGCTCGGGTTCGCGCACCGGACGCCGGGTCACTCGTCCCAAAATCCTGCGGAATGTACTCTGCTTTTCTCCGAACAGGCTTTGACCGGCCCGACGGACCAGCATGGCGTCCAGGGCGTCGCTGCCCTTGACGAATCCGGCCAGCAGAGCACGGTGCGCCAGCATGTTGATCCGGCGGGGAACCCCCCGGGAAAAGCGATACACTTCCATCATCCCCGAGGAAGTGAAATGAACTTTCCGCTGAGGAGAAGCCACTCCCAGGCGATGATGAAGATACTGGCCGACCTCCTTTCGACGGAGGGGGCTGAGAAAATAACGCACCGAAATCCGCTGATCCAGCTGTCGGAGTTCGCTGCGCCCCAGTTTCTGCACCAGTTCCTCCTGCCCCAGAAGCAGAATCTGGAGCAGTTTCTCCCGGTCGGTCTCCACATTGGAAAGAACACGCAGCTGTTCCAGCGCTCCATCATCGAGATTCTGGGCCTCATCGATGACAATGAGCGCCGTTTTGCCCTTGGGGGCCACCTCGTTCAGCAGATACTCGATCAGCTGGTTGGTCATCTCGTTGACAGTCTGTCCCTCGGGAATGAGAGCGAAATCCCAAAGGATGTTCTTGAGCAGCCCCGGATAGTCCTGGAAGGGATTGAGTATGAGCGACGACACCACCCGATCGCTGAGACGGTCGATCAATGCCCGGCACAAAGTGGTTTTTCCGGTACCCACCTCTCCGGTGAGCAGCAGAAAGCCTTCTCCCCCGGAAATCCCGTAGACCAGATGTTCGAGGGCGTCAAAATGATCCTCGGACAGATAGAGGAACCTCGGATCAGGGGTCAGGGTGAACGGCCGTTCCTTGAATCCGTAAAAACGCATGTACATGGTTGTTCTCTATTGTTTCTTCTTCTCTTTCGTCTCTTCCTTGCGAAAGCTGTTCAGTTCACCCAGCAAGCCTTCCTTGAGCGGAATCGAATCACCGATACGATAGGGCTCAAGCAACCGCCGGATGCGCGCTGATTCCTCCTCGCTCAACTGTTCGGCCGATCGTCCCCAGTGGACTCTCGGAGTCAGGAAAATGACCAGTTCGGTCCGGGAGACCTCCTGCTCGGTGCGGCGGAAAAGATTCCCCAGCAGGGGAAGTTTGTACAGAAAGGGTACGCCCTTGAGCAGCTGATTCTTTCGCTCCTTGATGATCCCGGCCAGAACCAGGGTCTGACCGTCTCTGACCCTGCCCACCGTATCGATGCTGCGCCGGTCGATGACCGGTTGTGTCGCCACCGCACCTTCCACTTCGAAACGCTTGATTTCGTGGAGCTCCGATATGTCGGGATTGACGTTGAGAATAATTTCGCCGTCATCGCTGATCTGAGGCATGATATCCATGACGATCCCGATGGGCACTACGGATATATTGATGGTCGGAGCGGTCACGTTGCCGCCGGTTCCCTGGGAAATGTCGGTCTGCAGGTTGAAGAAAGCCTCTTCGCGAACCACACGGATGACCGCCTTCTCGTTGTTCAAAGTCGATATTCTGGGGCTGGCCAGAACGTTGATCGTCCCCTGGCGTGCCATGGCGTCGAGCAGAAAATCGATGACATTGTTGGAGAGGGCGAACTGGAAGACACCGTTGGATGAGGCCATTGTCTGGTTCTCCACCTCTCCGGGAGAAAAGGAAAAGCCCGGAGAGCTGAGACTCCGTTTCCCTCCGAGGGTTCCGTAATACCCGCCGCGGTTGAGCATACCGGCCCAGTCGAGCCCCATCTGGTATCCCTTGTACAAGTTGACCTCGATGATTTTGGCCTCGATCCAGACCTGCCGGTGCGCCGAATCCTGATACCCTTCAATGAATCGCTCCACCAGCTTCATCTGCTCACGGGGAGCCGTAACCATGACAATGCTGGTTTCCGGGCTGATGATCAGTCTCCGACCGCCGGTATCGGCATAGGCCAAACTGCGGGGAACATCCTCGCCACTTCTCGAAGAACCCTCCGAAGCCAACGGCTGCCCCTGCTCCGTTCCGAAGACCAGCATTCTCATGCTGTCGGTGAATGTCTGCCATATGGTATTTTCATAGCTCACATCCACCTGACTGCTGCTCTGGTTCTGTCCCCCGGATCCGTTTCCCATCCCGCTTCCACCGGAGCTGGACGATGTCGAAGTGCCGGCGCTCGTTCCGCTTCCGGACCCACTGCTCTGAGTGCCGGAGCGGGTACTGAAGGCCACTTGGCGACTCCCTTTCCGTTTCGAAGCCAGATAATTCATGGAAAAGAAACGGGTTTCCATGGGCAACCGGTAGACATGCAGCGTCTGTCTGTGCCAACGGAAGCCGAGATTGAGCGGAGGCAGAACGTAATCGAGTATATCGAGCAGCGAGACCTTTTTCAGATCCATCACCGGCACTGTTCCTTCAACCCCCGGATCCAGCACCAGTCCGATGTCGGTGTCCTTCACCAGGGCCCGAAGCAGTTCCCGTATATCCCCGCTCTGGAGTTCCAGGTCGTATCGCCGGGCCAGAGCGCTGACCGGTTCATCGTCATGGGTGATCTCCTCCTCCAGCGGCGTGTTCGGCAACAGGTCTTCGGGAGGCGGCTGAGGAGGATTCACCGGTCCTGCGCCCGTCTCCCTTCCTACGGGCTCGACACTCAAGCCTTTCCCGCCGGTTTCCCGGGAGATGCACCCCCAGGCAAACAGCAGGGCCAACAGTAGCAAGAACGCTGTTTGGCGCATGTTTCGCTTAACCTCCGTCATTCAGCCGCCGGACCGCTACAGCCGACAACTCCAGAACTCCCTCCGTTCCGTTCAAACGGTATGTCACCCGTCCGGGATCGATACCGGTGATCCGGGCGGCACCGACAAAATCACCTACCTTGACCAACTGACGGTTGACAATGGCCAGCCGACGGGTTTCATCGATGACAATCCCGTTCAATTCCAGCTGCACGGGTTCCACGCTCTCGTCTGTGGCGGATTCGGTCCGGGGAGGTTCATGATTGACAAAGATGTCGAACCCGAAACGGGTCGACAAAGGTTCATATGGTTTC
>CAYMND010000258.1:0-4664 GCA_964391685.1 uncultured Clostridia bacterium
AAACAGATCCGCCTTTTCGAAAACGCCTTGAACTCAAACCGGGTTCGGGCCCTGGCCGCCGATCCAAGCGACAGCAACTCGATACTTGCCGGGACCAACTGGTCGGGACTGAAAAAAATCACCTTTTCAGAAACCGGTTTCTCCATTGAAGACAAGGAACTGGCTCCTCCTCAGACCGAAAACAGCGTCCCCAACACCATAAACGATATTCTTTCTTTTGCACGAAGCGGGACAGTCTGGTACGCCACCAACAACGGTATCTTCATAGAAAAAAACAATCAGATTCAACAACTGGACCATCTGGATTCCACAGGTCCGTTCCGGACCACCCGGGTCCTCCGATTGTATTTTGACAGCGATGGAATCGTCTGGATCGGCACACAATCCGGCATTTCTCTCTATTCCACCAAGAAAGAAGCCTTTCTTCCGCTTGAGCACCATCTCGAACCGCTGAAATCGATCCGTTACCCCATCCGCTCCTTTCATAAAACCGACAGCGGAGAAATGTGGATCGGCACGGACAACGGTCTGGTGCGAATTCCAAAATCAGGCGAAGCCTCCGTTCAGTTCATGAATCAAAGCGATGGTCTGGCGGACAACCAGATCCTGACGATCCAGAGTGATAAAAACGGCAGCATCTGGCTGGGTACAGCCCTCGGTTTATCCCGATACGATCCTCTCAGCAAACGTTTTTTCAATTACGACATCTTCAATGGACTGGACAACCACTGGCTTTCATGCTCAATGTATGATCCAGAACAGGACCTGATGATCTTCGGGGGCATCAACGGCATCACCTCATTTCAACCCAGGTTGATCCGTCCCATGCCCTATCCTCCGGCCATTATATTCACCGGTTTTGAAACCATTGACCCCGGAGACGGTTCTCTGATCTCCCTGAACATCGACAAGCCCCCGTACCTCACTGAAGAAATTTCCATCGGACACGGGTTGCCTTTGATCATCAACTTCAGTGCCATGGATTTCAGCGCCCCCCGCAAGAATCAATATCAGTACCGTCTGCTGGGGTACGACGACAAATGGCGATTCACTTCCTCAGGCCGTCAGAAAGCGGAATTTCATTCTCTGCCTCCCGGCAGGTACCAGCTCGAAGTCAAAGGAAGCAACAGTGACGGCATCTGGAACGCCCAGGGAGCCAAACTGCTCATCGAAGTGACCGCCCCCTGGTGGAAATCCACTTTCACACTGACATTGTTCTTCCTGCTGGTCGTTTCCGCTCTCGTTTTTCTTTACCGCAAAAGGCTCAACATATTGACTTTCCGCAAAAGCGAAAAGGAAAAACTTCAGATCTTCTACAACGCCCATTCCATTTCCCAGCGGGAAATCGAGATCATCGATCTGATCATCGCCGGTCACAGCAACAAGGAAATCGAAGATATCCTTTTCATCTCCCTTCCCACCGTAAAGTCCCACATCTACCACATCTACAAGAAACTGGACGTCAGCAGCCGGTCTCAGTTGCTGGCCGTCATCAACCGCTTCAAAGGGATCGGCGACTCATAACGACCCGCAACAACCGGTCTTTCCAGTTCCGCCGACACCCTTCAGCCCGTCTTGAACTGATGAAAGAGGCGCTGCAGGCTCTTGCGATATTTTTTACCCCAGATCCAGCTCTGGCCGCCTTCAATGTGCACCTCGACATTGGAATACTTCAGACTTCGAAGTTCCTTGATGCGGTTCACATTGATGATCGTGGAACGGTTGACCCTGATAAAAACCGCCGGATTGAGCTTTTTTTCGAGGTTGAAGAGGGTCTCCCGAATCAGATGCGACTCCTTGCCCTTATGGATTCGCATGTAGTTTCCTTCCGCTTCGATCCAATCGATAGAATCGATGTTGACGAAGAGATACCGGTTTCCAACCTTGATCAGTAATCGATCCATGGCTTACCTCCCGAGTCTGGCGCCTCGTGGCGCCTCGACCGCATTACAACCCAAAATTAAAACGCTTCCTCCCTGATTGCAACCAACACTTGGTCCCATTTAACAACTTTCATAACCCGGACTTAGAGCCGTTCATCCCCGTAAACCCGAAGACTTAGAACTCAACCTTTTTCAGTCTTTGGACTGAATGCCGGCCAAACAAGCAGATGAAATCCACTCAAAGAGAAAGCAACCGGATGACAATTTCGTCCTTTTGGAGTAAAATATTCGCGTTCGGCATATTGTGACATCATCCAGCAGAACAGATCGCCTGCTGGAAGGAGAATGAACATGACATACATCGAGCATAAAGGTGACTTGTACATTCAGGACAAGCATATCGGCATTATTGTCTCCCGATTCAACCAGTTCATCACCGAGAAACTGGTGGCCGGAGCCATCGACGCACTGACCCGAAGCGGGATCCGGGAATCAGAAATTGAAGTCATTCATGTGCCGGGGGCCTTCGAGATTCCCATGGTCACCCGGAGAGCTTTGCAAAGCAAACGTTTCGACGCCCTCATCTGCCTGGGGACGGTAATCCGCGGTGAAACGCCTCATTTTGACTACGTTGCCAATGAAGTGAGCAAGGGTATCGCACAGCTGGGCATCGAGCATAACGTTCCAGTCATGTACGGCATTATCACCGCTGACAGCACCGACCAGGCCATCGAACGGGCCGGAAATAAAATGGGTAACAAGGGTTTCACAACTGCGCAAGCGGCCATCGAACTGCTGAATCTTTTCAAAAGCGCTCAGATTTAATGTTCCGTATCAAATTCAGTCGCGAGTTTGCCTTGAAGATTCTCTATCAAGTGGATCTTCTCGTGCTGGACCCGAATGAAAGGGAACAGCTTCTGAATAAGGAATTGATCAAGGCCCAAGGTCTCAATGATGTCGAACGCGAATTCATCGTCCGTCTGGTTCAGAAGGTTTTCCAGAATCAGGAATCTATGGACGAGAGGATTCAGGAACATCTGATCGGCTGGAGACTGAACCGCCTGACCCCCATCGACCGGAGTCTGATGCGGATGGGACTCGCCGAATCCGGCTTCAACGATCAGAAAGGCATTATCATCGACGACATTATCCGCATCGCCAAAAAATACAGCGAAGAAGATTCCTACAAGATCATAAATGCCGTGCTGGATAAAATTATTCCATGAATTCCGTCCTTCTGCTTTTCTTTCTTTCTTTTTTCCCCAATCAGGTGGATATTTTTCATCTCTCTCTGCCACTTCAAAGCAGCGCCCTGATTCAATCCTTTCACAACGATAATTTTTCCCAGGTTGTTCGGACTGGCGGTCACAACCTGATCTGCCGAATCGAAACCCGTGACTTTCACTCTCTGACCAGGCCCCACCGCATTATCCCCGATTATGACTTCATTGACGGCCTACCGCCCAAAACGAAAGAACTGGCCGTCCAGTTGTTGGCGGGCAGTGCCAATTTGAGTGAATATATCGACAGCTGCTCCGATTATCTGAAAAAAAATATTCGCTACCTGGAAAACAGTTCCAGCGATGACCCCGAAACGATCATCAACAGTGGAATTGCCAACTGTATCGGATACTGCAGCCTTTTCAATCATTTTCTCAGTGCCGGCGGCATCCGCAGCCGAATCCGCCGGGGCTTTTTTCTCTCCACCGAAAAGGACGACCGCATCCGACTGATTCCCCACCGATGGCTGGAAATTATCCTGGTCAGCGGCGAGCGGATCTTTTTCGACCCCCAGTATCAAGGTTTCAATTCGTGCTACATCAAAACCGAAGACAACATAGAATTCACAAAGATAAAAGTATTTGAAGGACGACTGATGAAACGGAACCAGCGTCTTTCAGACTAGGAGGTTCTTCGATGGACGATCAAACATCCATTCGTCTGCAAAAACTCGAAAAATTGAGAGAAATCGGTGTGGAGGCATACCCCTACACCTTCGATAAAAGCCATTGTTGTGCCGATATCCACCGTCAGTACGAAAACAAGGACAAAGAAAGCCTTGAGAAAGAAACAATCAAGGTAGCCGTAGCCGGTCGTCTCATCGCCATCCGGGGCATGGGCAAGAGTACTTTCGCCCATCTTCTCGACGGCAGCGGCAGGCTCCAGATTTATTTCCGCAAAGACCGACTCGGTGAAAAAGAGTTCGAAATTCTGAAATTGCTCGATATTGGCGATATCATTGGAGTCAATGGGACTCTTTTCCGTACTCAGAGTAATGAGCTGACGGTCATGGCAGAAAGACTGACCTTCCTGACCAAATCCCTGCATCCTCTGCCGGAAAAATGGCACGGTCTACAGGACAAGGAACTGAGGCACCGGCAGCGTTTTCTGGACCTCATCGTCAACGAGGATACCCGCCGGATCTTCTCCCTGCGCTCGGAACTGATTCGGGAGATCCGCATGTTCTTCTACCAGCTGGGATACCGCGAAGTTGAAACGCCGATGATGCAGCCCCTGGCGGGAGGAGCCAGCGCCAGACCTTTCGTCACACATCATAACGCTCTCGACATCGATCTTTTCCTGCGCATCGCCCCGGAATTGTACCTGAAGAGGCTGCTGGTGGGCGGAATGGAGAAGGTGTTCGAAATCAATCGCAGTTTTCGAAACGAAGGCACCTCTCAGCGACACAACCCGGAATTCACCATGATCGAGTTCTACGAACTCTACAAGGACTACAGCCATTACATGGAACTTACCGAAGAATTGTTCCGGACGCTGAAC
>CAYMND010000259.1:0-4658 GCA_964391685.1 uncultured Clostridia bacterium
GTTTAGGAAAGGAGCCTGTAAAAATCTGGATGGAATCATGCAGCAGGGCGCCCATGGTTTCAGGTGGAGCGGGTATGTCCTTGGTCGCGAAGAAACGGCCGAACTGGTCGATGTTTTCGGTCATACGGGAAATGTGCAGGTGGGATGCCTCGATGAAATGCTTGAGCGTCTTTTCGTCGATTCCCGAGAATTTGTAAGCGTTCCACAGGTTCTGTATCAGGATGCTGAGAGTGGTCAGCGGCTGGCGCCACTGATGTGCAATTGCGCCGATCATTTCGCCCATGGCGGCCAGTCTTGACTGATGCAGCAAAAGGTCTTCGTCCTGTCGGCGTTTCTTCAATTCCATCTCTATACGTTGTTCAAGCTGCTGATTCAGTTCCTCAAAATCTTTTGCTTTGGCTTCGAGGGCCATGGATGACATATATTTATCGGTGATGTCAAGAAGAGATCCGAGGACGGCCGGTTTTTCCAGGTAAAGAATCTGTGTGAGATACCCTTCAAAAATGAGCGGGTTGCCCTTTACGGAATGACTTGTGCTTAAAAGGAAACGGGATGTGTCCAGACCTTCTTTTTCGATGGCCAGGCACTTTTTTTTCAGCTTGATTGCGTCTTCCGTGTTGAACAGATCCAGTATGGAAATTGAATCCAGTGGTGAGTCCGGCGGAAGATTGAAACAGTTCTGAAAGAGGGGATTGATGTAGATGAGCTTCAGATTCTGGGCGATGAAAATGGCGGAAAAAGAGCGTTCAGCCAGCGTTCGAAAGAGATTTTCCTTTTGCTGAAGGGATGACTGGACTGTTTTGAACGTGTTGATATCCAGAATGGTGCAGACCATTCCGAGTAGTTCACCGTCACTTGAGAGATAAGGTATTTTGGAAACCCAGAACCAGGTCTTCTCACCGCTCGGAAGATTGAACCTGTGTTCCTTGAGAATCAACGGGTGACCATGCAGCAGGATTTCCTCGTCTCCCTCCAGAATGGATTCCAGCCCGTTGCCGCTGAAGTTCCGGGTGTCTGAAATCGGCAGCATCGAAGAAGTGAGGTTGAAAGTCCTGAGGAAAATATCGTTTGCAGTTACGAGGAGATTCTTCTTGTCTCTCACGTAAATCATGGCGGGAATCGCCGAAAGAAGGGTTTCAAAATCGCCTTCGATGGGTTTCCAATTTTGAACGCTTCTTTCCTCTTTGTCTGGATTGATTTGAATCATTAGAAAAACTCTACATCTCCGCCGAATTCGTTTTCCGGATTGTCCGTTTCCTGCGGAGAGTTGTGATTTTGGGTGCCAACCAGTTTCTTTTGCGTCATGGCCTCGATTTCATTCCGGTGGGTATTGGGGGCGTATTCTTGAATTCTGTTCTTGGGTGACGGTGAAGATTGATCGGCATCCAGCAGATGAATGGCTTCTAATATGGCGGATGAATTGTAGTGATCGGAGTGGAAGGTGTCGATCAGCTTGGATATTGTGGAGATGATTTTTTCGAGATGATCACTCAATTTTTCTATTCTGTCTGAAGTTTTTTTCTGGATCTGTTCCATCGGGACGATCTGCTCATCCAGTTCGGCCATAAATTCTATCATTTCTTCCAGTTCATTCTTGTTCGCCTGGTAAAGAGAATACAGTTGATCGGATTCCGTTTCGATTCGTTCTTTCGTGGTTAGAATTCGGGCGAGGACATTCCGGAGAGCGGCAATGTCTCGTTGTGTCTGCTCGGCCATAATGATCAGGGAAGAACTGATTTCCTCCGCGTTTCCGGCTGTGACGGCTGCGTTCTGAGAAAACAATTCAATGTCAGAGCCCAGTGAAATGATTTCCTGAAGGGTTTGACGATCATCGGTGGCACCTTCACTGACACTGTCGATAAATTTTTTCAGATTGCTCTCGCTCTTCATGCATTCACGGGAGATCATGACCAGATCGTCCATGTGAATGAGATTGTGGTGTTCTGAAATATGCAAACCGGTTCGGGAAGACGCCGCAATGCTGGAAGTCAGACGAATACATCCCTGTTGCAAAGCGGTCAGGCGACTGTTGATGGATATCAGCTGCAAGCGGATTTCTTCAATGGTTTCAATGAAATTGTCATTGGTTTTTTTCAGGGATTCAATCGAATCCTGCAACATGGCAGTCGGAGGAATGTCAGGCGAATGACTGCGCAGCAGCGAAACCACCCCCTGAATTTTCTGGCGGATGATGTCGTGCATCTGCAGCTTGCTGACCATAATGTCTAAATGGTCGCGTAAAGAAGTTCTTTCTTCGGATAGCGATTCCGCCAGGTTTTTCGACTGTCCGTGCTTTCCGCGCATAAGCTGCAAGCGGGAATGCACGTTTTCGATCAGACGGGAAGAGAGACGTCCGATGGAGTGGAACAGATTGTGCAGGATTGTTGTGGAACCATGAACCATGCCGCTCATTTTCAGCGATGAACTCAACAGAAATTGGGATCTGCCTTTAATTTCGGACGCCAGACTGCTCACCTGGCCGGCCAGGTTGGAATAACTTTCTGCAAGGTCATCATGGTGGGACAGCTCGACTCGGACCACCAGATCGGTTTTCTGCATCCCCTTGATCTGGTTGATCATTTTTTGCAGGTTCGCTTGATCTTCTATCAGGAGATCGCTCATCCGAGCCAGGCTTTCTTCAATGTCTTGAGCGGATGTCAATTCCGCCCCATGGCCATAGAGCAGATCGTCCAGCTTTTGCCTCCGGTTCTCGAACACATGATCCTGGATGATTTCTTTGAGGTAGTCGGCATCGTTGCCGATATCGATGATCTGAAGGTCCACCATGTGCAGGGCTTCCCCGACGGTCAGAAATTCCTGTTCGGAATACTGTATAATGTCTTCAAGACGAGTGATCGTTCGCCTAATATTCAAGAACCTTTCTCCAGATTCAGTTTTCATAGAGTCGTATACTAATTATGTATGGGTTCGAGAATATGGTCCACAAGAAAAGCAGCAGCCCTTCGGGCAACATCCTGCCCGAAGGGCTGCTGCTTGAGATTATCTGGAATTGGAGGGAAGTTCCAGACCGTACCCTTTGCGCTTGTCTTCCGCTTTGAGCAGATAAGCAAAAAGAAGGCCGAGTATGCCGAATCCCATGAAAACGATCATGGGGATCGTATAGTTATAGACAACGGAAATTGTGCCGTCCGGCATTGTTGTACGGGAGATGGTGCAGAATCGGTCAAGGATCCAGCCGATCAGAGCGGGAACACCCATCAGACCCCAGTTCTGAATATAGAAAATCAGAGCAAAAGCCGTACCCAGCTGTTTTTCCGGAATCAGTTTCGGAACCGACGGCCACATGGCGGACGGTACCAGCGAGAAGGCGACACCCAGTGCAATCATCAGGACCAGGGCGAATATCCAGTTGTTGATTGCCGGGATGGCGAAAAGAAGATGAACGGCAATCAATATGGAAGAGCCCAGAAACATGATGGATGCGGCTTTTCCCTTGCGATCGACCATGCGGCCGAAGAAAGGAGTCATGAAGATATTGCCGAAAGGAAGCAGGCCGGGAATAATGCCGGCCAGAGACGCTTTGACATGATACTTCTGGACCATGAGATCGTTGGCGTATTTGAGAAAAGGGAAGACAGCGGAATAGAAGAGAACGCAGAGCATGGCAATGTACCAAAACCCTTTGTTCTTCAAAATCATTTTGATGTCGGAAATTTTGAAGGATTCCTCGTCACCCGATTCCGATTGAGGTTCGGATGCGTCCAGTTTTCTATCCAGGATTCCGTAGGCAATGAAGCTGATCAGGCCGATACAGAGCAGGAGCACGCCGATCAGGACGGGGGCGGAAACCGTTTTGAAGGACTCGGCGATGGGAGCGCTGATCATCAGAGCCATAGCGGTACCGATACGGGCAGTGGCGATCTGCAGCCCCATGGCCAAAGCGATTTCCTTGCCTTTGAACCATTTTACGATGGCTTTGGAGGTTGTGATGCCGGCGACTTCGACACCTACACCAAAAATGGCAAAGCCCACGGAAGCGAGAAAAATTTGTGGCTTCATACCCAGTATGGTGGAACCCGGCGCAAAGGTGGTTGTTATGGCGAAATATTTCAGACCGGCACCGAGCAGCATGACGATGGCGGAACCGATTCCGGTGAGTTTTACGCCCAGTTTGTCTAGAATAATACCGCCGATGATCAACATCAGCAGGAACACGTTGAACCAACCGTAGGCGCTGGTGAATATTCCATATTCACTGCTGTTCCAGTGAAGCTGTTCTTCCAGCATCGGTTTAAGAGGAGCCATGATGTCGGTGATGAAGTAGCCGCATAGCATAGCCAGAGAGACGAGAGCCAGTGCAGTCCATCGGGCTGCAGCGGATTCGCGGAGTGACTGTTTCAAAGTTTGGGTCATATTATCCTCTCAATAATAGATATCACTTTTGAGAATTTATAGTATATCGCAGTTCAAGCTGTTTTACAGCTAAAAAAAAAGTCCCGAGATCGAAACTTGATCTCGGGACTGAGGCGGGACCGGAAAGAACCGGAACATTACCAGAACGAGCCAACGCATAGGAGCTGAATCACGGAGGGTTCTTTTGATTGCTTCTGTCATTGTTAATTCCTTTATAAATTTTGATTTTGATGAATGGTTGAGCTCAGGTCTGCTGCTACATGCTTTGAAAACATGGTGATATT
>CAYMND010000260.1:0-4652 GCA_964391685.1 uncultured Clostridia bacterium
CAAAACCTTCCTGCGTCTGGAAGACCGCAAGGTCATCATTTATCACAACATCACTCCACACCATTTCTTCCTCGACTATCATCGCGTCCTGTCCAAGGACTGCTTCAAGGGCCGTCTTGAGCTGAAATCACTGGCCGACAAGGTGGATCTCGCCCTGGGAGACTCCCGACACAACGAACTCGAGCTGATGGAAGCCGGATTTCCCAAAACCGCCGTATTGCCTCTGGTCATGGATTTCAGCAAGTTCGACCGGCCGATTCATCCGGTGGTCAAATCCCTCATTGACGACGGCAAAACCAACATCATTACCGTGGGCCGCATCATCCCCAACAAGAAGATCGAGGATGTGCTAACCACTTTTCATTATTATCAGAGCCGATTCAACCCATCCTCGCGCTTGATCCTCGTGGGCGAGTACCGGGGATTCGAACGCTATCATTCGGCGCTGATGAAACAGGCGGAGCAGATGAAAATCCGCGATCTCCACATTCCCGGTCACGTCCCGGAAGACGAACTGGTCAGTTATTACAAACTGGCGGACCTGACCCTGCACCTCAGCGAACACGAGGGATTCTGCGCTCCGATCCCCGAAAGTTTCTACCTGGGAAAGCCCATCATCGCCTTCGACGCCGGCGCCGTAGCCGAAACCATGGCCGGAGGCGGATTGCTGATTGCCCAAAAAGACCCGCTCCGGATCGCCGCCCTCATCGACACCGTACTGAGGGACGCTGCGATCCAGGACAAGATCGTAACACACCAGAAAAAGATTCTGGAACGATACAAACGCGAGCATACCGGCGAGATTCTGCTTGCCAATCTCGCTCCGCTGATCCGGGAAGCGGGTTAATCGCTTTCCGAATCAGCGGGCGTTGAATCGGATTCCTGTCGGCGATAGAAATCGAGGCATTTCCGCCCCTGAGTCTGCACCCGGAACCGATCGAAAAACTTTCCATCGAACCGAATGTGCGTTGGCCGCTCCAGAACCAGCATCCCCGACGGCGCCAATATTCCCCTCTTGTACACCACCTTCAGCGGATTGGCGTAGTTGAGTAGGTCGTAAGGCGGATCCAGAAAAATGATGTCGAAAAGATATTTTTCCTTGCTCAAGGTGATGACGCTGCGATTGAAATCACCCTGAATGATTCGGTAATGATCCCGGGGGACACCGATATGTTCCAGGTTTTCTTTCAACAGTTTGATCGACTCGGCGAGCTCATCGATGAAGACCACATAGGAGGCGCCTCTGGACAGCGCCTCGATACCGACGTTACCACTGCCGCCGAATCCGTCGAGAAATATGGTGTCCCGAATCTGGTCCTGCAAGATATCGAAGAAGGAGAGCTTCAGCTTGGCTGTAGTGGGACGTACCGAGGGCCCGCTGACGGTTTTCAGGCGCCTTCCTTTATATATTCCTGCAAATACTTTCAACATGTCTGACTATTTTTTCTTGTTTCTGGCTTCCACGGCCTTGCTGACGATGTCGGTCACCTGCCGGTAATCCTGGTTGCCCGGAGCGGCGGCGGTCAGTTCGCCGAGCAGTTTCAGCGCCTCTTCATAATTCCGGCAATAATAATGATACTTGGCCAGGGAGAACTTGGCGTCCTGACTCTGTGGATCCGCTACCAGAGCATCGTTGAGGTACTGGACCATTTCCGGATACGATTCCGCCTTCTTTTTGATTCCATCGAGGTCTTCCTTGTTCATGGCCTCGATCTCCTTCTCCATTTTGGAAAAATGAGTGCTGGCGATGAGGAAGTTGGCCAGGCTCACGAACTGAGCCGGAGCCAGGTTGTCGTGATTCAGTTCCAGAAATTTCTTGAGATTTTCCTCGGATTTATCGGAATCTTCCTTTTGTCCGTACGCGGAACCCAGCAGGAAATAGGTAAACAGGTGCTGCTGCTGGAAGGTCTCGATGCCGGGGGTCGAAAGCAGCTCTTCTGCGTACCGGATCACCTTTTCCGGCTGGTTTGCCTGAAGATAAAGCCCGGAAAGCTTGTAGGCGACTTGAACATATTGGGTCGTCATTTTGGCCTTGATACCCGGAAGAGCGGTAAACTTCTCGTAGAGTGCCAGGGCGGCCGGCATGCTTTGTTCTCCCATTCTCTTTTTGGCCGCTCTCAGCAATAGTTCGGCGTAATGATGGACCACGGCATCGGAAGAAGGATCCAGTTCGTAGGCTTTCTCCATATGACTCAGCGCTTCATCCGGATTCTGATTGCTCTGGCTGAGCAGGGAGAGTTGCAGATAAACCGGTGCGTAATCGGGGGCCAGTTCTCTGGCCTCGGCCAGCTTTTCAGCCGCTTTGTCGAATTTCTTCGCTTTCATATCATCCGCCGCTTTCTCGACCAGTTTGATCGCTTTCTTTTGCGACTCTTTATTCTCCTGGGCCGCCAGGTTCACACCGATCGAAAAAACCAGAACCGTAAGCAACAACAGAAAAAAAGTTCTCTTCAGCATATTGTCTCCTCTTTTATGACAAAAAAGATGTCTACCATACTATCATTTTTGCAGGGATAAATGAAGATCAAACTGCGGACTGTCTGGGTACAGCTTTTTCCAGCGCTATCCCCCGGGAAGCCTTGAAAAGAACCACATCTCCCGGATGGATAAGATCCTTCAGGGCATCACGGCATTCCTCGGCGGTACGGAAATGCCTCACGGCGGATTCCGGCATAGCGGAGCGAACCGCCGCCTCGGCGATGGCTTGCGCCCGTTCCCCCACGGTAACGAGAAGCTTCAGACCCGACAGGGCCGCCTGGGCTCCCAGCTGCCGATGAAAATCCCCGCTGTGCTCACCCAGCTCCAGCATATCCCCCAGAACAGCCACCTTCGGCCCCTGGAAAGACATCAGCCATTCCAGAGCATACCGGGCCGCTTCCGGGTTCGAGTTGTAGGTCTCATCCAGAATGGTCATTCCCATAACCTTTCGGACCACCCCCCGGCCTTCAACCGGCTGCAGAGTGGCCAGAACTTCAGCCACGTCTTTCCGGTCCGTCCCGAGGGCGAAGGCCGTGCCGACAGACGCCAGAACGTTGACCAGCTGAGCCGGATGAGTCAAGGGAGTAAAAAAAGTGCTGCGCTCCCCAAACCATGAACAAGTCAATTCCGCACCGTCACCGGAAATCTTTTTGTCCGTATAGTACAGATCGCCATGAGACCGGGTGGGACTGAAGCTGATCAGTCGCCGGCCTTTTTCCTTCCGAAGCTGGTTTCTCAATTCGCTGCAATCGATATTGTACAGAGCCATGCCGTCCGCTTCCAGACCGTTGAGAATTTCACATTTCGCCTTGGCGACCTGGTCGACGCTTTTGAGAAATTCCAGATGAACCGGAAGGGCATTGAGGATGACAGCGATTTTCGGCCTCAGTATCCGGGTCAGGAAATCAATCTCGCCGATACCCGGGGTGCTCATGCCCATTTCAAATACCGCATGACTGACATCGGACTCCATGTTCAGCAGGGCAAAAGGGAGTCCCAGCCAGTTGTTCCAATTGCCCGGCGATCGGTACGCCTTGTTTCCGTGACCGAGAATCCGGTAGATAAACTCTTTAGCACTGGTTTTTCCAGCGCTTCCGGTTACGCCGACAAAGCTTGTCTTCGTCAGTTTGGTGCGGATATCGGCAGCCAACGCCTGAGCCGCAGAAAGAGGATCTTCAACCCGGATCAACGGCAGATCAAGCCCTGAGGGGGGGATATACCCGTTCCTGACGACTGCTGCGATTCCGGGAAGACCGCTCAACCCGGCAACGTATTGATGTCCATCCTGCCGGTCACCTTGCAGAGCAAAAAAAAGCGATTCCGGAACTGCAGCCTCCCGGCTGTCGAAAACGAACCGGGAAAAAGAGAGGTTGCTATATTGGGTTGACCCTTTCCCTTGGCATACCGACAAAACGTGATTCCAGGAAACCGACGACATTATTCAGCATCACCTTCTTCTTCCACAGCCCTTTTACAGGCGATGCACAAAGTTGCGAACGGCATGAACAGCAGCCGCTTTTCCTCGATCCGCCCGTTGCATCTCTCGCACAGTCCGTACACTCCGCTGTCCAGCTTATCCAGTGCTTCATCGATTTTTTTCAGGGTATCCTGATGGTTGGTGGTCACCAGAGACTCCATCACTCCGTTGATCAAATCAGTGGCCCGGTCCGCTTCATCGAGAACATCACCAAAACGCTCCTCCTCAAGGTGTCCGTTCATTACCCGAATCAAATCCTCCCGAAGAGCCAGCAGCTGATTCCGCAAACGTTCATCCGTTTTGGTCGTCATACTCACCTCAGGCAAAAGTCGATGTTTTGACTTTTGCTCCCTTTTTTAGGAAAATGCTGAGTAACTATAATCATTGGTTTATGAATTGTCAACCCTGTGATGGCACAAAACGATATTTTACTGAAAAAGCATGAAGCAACAGACAATCCTTCACTCGCAACCGCTGAAATCCAGTCCCTGATCAGAACGAACACTCCTTTTTTCATCACCCAGGGAAAGCGGTTGACCAACAGGTTCGACAGAAAGGTTTCCTCCTGGCAGGAAAAGGCGGTGAAAGAAAGGAGCATTCACTGCCGCAAAGGGTGTGGCCATTGCTGCAGCACCCTGAACTGGGTCACTCTTTCCGAGGCACTTCTGCTGAGCCGCCGGCTTGAGCAAGCTGAAAC
>CAYMND010000261.1:0-4649 GCA_964391685.1 uncultured Clostridia bacterium
AGCGACTATCACGGTGTCAACCGCAAGTTTCCCAATTACTATGAGAACGGGACCTATTACCTCTACGACGACCAGGAAATACGACCGGTCAAACTGGTGACCTTCGACATCCTCAACGGGGGCTACATCGCCAGCAGCAATTCCGCCTACTGGCAGAACAACGGCATCAACGTCAGCGCCCACTACAATGTCGGCCTGACCTACGACTTTCTGTATCTCTTTCTGGGTGTGACCGGGCTGGACGGAAACAACCTCGACATGCAGGTAGTCACCAATCGCAGCCAGTACACCGACAACGCCTACTGGGACGGCACCTACATCAACTTCTGCAAATCCGGATCGATGAACGCCCAATTCGCCGCCGCCCTGGACATCGTCGCCCACGAATGTGCCCACGGAGTGACCCAGTTCAACTCCAACCTGACCTACTCCTATCAATCGGGAGCGCTCAACGAATCCTTCTCGGACATCATCGGGTCTTCGGCCGAACAGTACTGGCAACCAGCGGGAAGCGGCCTGTATTGCGCCGACTGGTACATCGGTGAAGACGCCTTTCCCAGCTACAGCTACGGCATCAACAAGGGGTACGTCCGCTACATGGCCAACCCCAACAAGTTCAGTCAGCTGGGCAACGCCAACTATCCGGATCCCTGTCACCTGACTCAGTACTACAACCTGCCCTTCTCCACCGACCGCGGTGGAGTCCACATCAACATGACCATCTTCTCCCACGCATACTACCTGCTTGCCGCCGGCGGCACCAACCCGGTTTCCAAGAAATCCGTCAGCGGCATCGGACTGGAGAAGGCCCTCAAGATCTTCTTCAGAGCCTGGGTCTATAAACTGACGGAAAACTCAACTTTCCAGAATGCGGCCCAGGCCCTGCTCAATTCGGCCTATGACCTGTACGGATCCAGTTCGAACGAGTACGCCCAGACGATCAAGATGCTGCAGGCCATCGGTTATACCGTCAGCTGACGCTTCGATTGCATCGAATACAAGGAGATGAACATGATGAAAAAAGTCATCCTGATATTGACCCTGAGCCTGATCCTGGTCACCGGACTGTTCTCACAAGATCATCAAGTGGTCCGCATCATTTCGGATCAGGCCAACATCCGCCAGAAAGCTTCCACCGACAGTCCGATCGTGATGACGGTAACCAGGGATACTCTTTTGCCTCTGCTCGGCAGGAACGGCAACTGGATGCGTGTCCAGACTCCGGACGGAAAAGCCAGCGGTTACATTCACAAAAGCCTGGTCCAGATCGAAAACGCACCGGCCGGTTCGACGGTATCTGTGCCTGCCGAAAAAGCCGCCCCAGTGCCGAAACAACAGGAAGAGGGGAAACGGATTGAAAAAAAAGCCAATCCGGTGCAGAGAAGCCCCGATGCCCGCCCGGGAGCATCGGTCAAGAAAATGTACCTGGCTGCGTTCTACGCTATGTCCCAACTGACGGAGAATCAAACCGTCGGTTTCGACACCACCATTTATTATGAAACCGCCGGCTTCGACTCCGCCTATCATGCCGACAAGGGAAGCGGCTTCGCCCTGGCTTTCGGGTATCGTTTCACTCAAGACCTGGCCATCGAACTGGGTGCCGATCTCTGCAGTCGCGATCTCAACACCACCAGCAGTTATTCCATTCCCCATCCGCTCTGGGTGGGAATTCTCCGCAGCGGTGAGGTCAATCGTTCCGGTTCAATGACCGAAAATACCGTCTACCTGAACCTGGCCTATACATTCCGGTTGAAACCGTTGATCATCCAGGTTTCGGCCGGCCCCTGCATGGTTATGGCCAAGACAGAAATCATTGGGGATTACGAGTATACCGAGGCATCTTATCCCTTCGAATCGGTAAACCTCAGCCCGGTCATTACCGAGGAAAAGCAGAATGTATTCGGTTTCAACGGAAGCCTGGGTGTCGGATACAATTTCGGTGACAGTTTCACTTTGATGGCCTACACCCGTTATATATCCGCCAAAATGAGCCTGGACGGTGACGGGCAGGACCTGATATACCCCTCCGAATTCAAACTGGGTGGATTGAAATTCGGCGCCGGCATTCAGTTTTCATTCTGATCGTTCAAAAATCTGAAAAGAGGCGGGCGGAATATTCCGCCCGCCTCATGACTTCAGAAGGTTAATCGAGTTTCTCGATGATGCGTTCCGGACGTTTCGGCCAGGGTCTCGGCTCGTCCTTGATTTTCTGCAGCAGGTATTTGATCCCTTCCTGCAGCTGGGCGTCGTAGCCTCTCTGCATTTCCTCGGGATCGAGGTCGACAACGATATCCGGAGTAACGCCGACGTTTTCCACCGTCCACTTCCCTTCCGGGGTGTAGATGCGGTAATCCGGTGCGGTCAGTCCTCCGCCGTCCACCAGGGGGATGAACATGGAAACGCCGACCAGGCCGCCCCAGCTTCTCGTGCCGATGACCGGTCCCATCTTGAAGTAGCGGAAGAACTCCGGCAGTTCGTCCCCGCCGGAACCGGCCTGCCGGTTGGTCAGACAGACCATGTGGGCGTTGGGTGCGTAGACCGGGGAAGTCTGATCGTGGGAGTAGCGTCGGGTCCAGAAGGCATGAGGCTTGCGGTTCAGACGTTTGAGGAAGATCTCGGGGTCCAGACCGCCTCCGTTGAAACGACCGTCTACGATGATGCCTTTTTTGCGCCCCATGGCGAAAAAATACTTGGGGAACTCCACCGAAGAGCTCAGGAAAGTATCGGGCAGGTGGAGGTAACCGATCTGTCCGTTGGACGCCTTGTCCGCCAGGAGACGGTTGTGTTCGACCCAGTCCAGGTAGCGGAGCTGGTACTCGTTCCCGGTGGGTTTCACTTTCACTTCCCGGGAACCAGCCAGCGTCGGAACACTGTTGACCGTCAGGGTCACCTGCTCACCGGCCAGGTTCTGGAAGTAGCTGTAGATGTTTTTATCGGAACTGACCTTCCTGCCGTTGATCATCAGCAGATAGTCTCCCGCCTTGACGTTTCGGGCCGCACCGGCCAGGGGCGGTTCGATGCCGCGGCTCCAGTCGGGGACGGTGTAGATCTTACCGAATTTGTAGAGATGATTGGTGTCGTCGACCACCCAGTCGACGCCCAGCATGCCCACGTTGACCCGGTTGGGTCTCCGCTGCTGGTCTCCACCGTAAACATAGGTGTGGCTGGTGTTCAGTTCCCCGATCAACTCACCGATGATGTAGACCACATCCTGGCGGCAGGAGGCGTGCCGGATCAGTTTGCCGTACTTTTCCTTCATGAGGTTCCAGTTCAGACCGTGCATATTCTCATCGTAGTAATAATCCCGTTCCAGCCTCCAGGCCTCGTTGAACAACTGAGTCCATTCGGCAACGGGATCGACCCACATGGTCAGGTTTCGCAGATTGAGTCCCTTTCCCGGATCGTCCTTGGCCGAAGAATCGATGATTCCGGCATCATCTCCTCTCAGAAAAGCGATGGAGGAACCGTCCGCCGACAAGGAGTACCCTTGGATCCCCTTGATCACTGAGCGTTCCTTGCGTTTCCCGGTGTCAAAGCAGAACAGATCCATTTCGTTCGGAACCCGGAATTCGAAGAAGTTGAAGTCCCCTTCTTCCTTGTTCAGGTAGAAAATACCTTTATCCGAAGTTTTCAGGCTGCGGTAGTTCCCGGCCTTGAGCGGCAGGGCCTCGATGCGCTCGGCAAGACCGTCGAAATCGATGGACACTTTCACTGTGCCGCTTTTGACTCCCTTGTCAGTACCGGCTTTGGCGCCGGCTTCCTCGTCGCTTTCCAATGGCAGAAGGCGTTCTCCGTTCTTCTGCAGCGTCAGGGCATAGATTCCGGCCACGTTCTTGTAAACCACCTCCCACTCGAAATCACAGTATGTGGGATTGAAACGACGGTTGGAGATGAAGAGCAGATGCCTGCCGTCCTGAGTGAAGGCCGGAGAGAAATCGTTGAAGATCCCCTCGCTGATATCCTGGTGTTTTCCGGTTTCGAGAGAATAGAGATGAATATGGTATACCAGGTTCTCGTCCATCTTCACGTAGGCAATGTAGCGACTGTCCGGAGACCAGGCGTAGTCATGGATCGGTTTCTTCTCCTGGGAGACATCGATGTTCTCGTACTCCGCCTTGTCCACCACCGTCTCTTTCCCGGTAGCCACATCGAGCAGAATCAATGCAAGAGTCTGATCGGTAAACGCCAGCTTTCTGCTGTCCGGAGACCAGCTCAGGGCGAAACGGTAGCCGTTCCGGTGGGTCGTCAGCTTTACCGGGGCTCCGCTGCCGTCGGCGTTCATGACATACACCTCGTATTCACCGCTGGCATCCGACAGCCAGGCGATCTTTTTACCGTCCGGAGACCAGACGGCGTTCTTGTCCCTGGCAGAAGAACTTTCCGTCAGGTTGCGGATGGAACCATTCTCACGGGGAACTGTGAACAGGTCTCCGCGGGCCGTGATCAACGCCCTTTTCCCTGACGGAGAGACATCGATGTCGGTCATGTACTCATTCACCTTTCGAAGGTAGGTACGGGTCTCCGCCGGATCCACATCGATGGTCACCGGAATCTTCCTCGTGTGCTTCGTATTGACGTCCAGCACCCATAGGGTTCCGCCAAGTTCATAGACGATACTGCTGCCGCCTTCGCTGGGTCGCCGGGCATCG
>CAYMND010000262.1:0-4636 GCA_964391685.1 uncultured Clostridia bacterium
GGGGTAAAAAAACTTTGTCTCATATAAACATTGTCCTTTTCTAACAAGTTTATTCAAATTTTAGATATAAAGATCGGATACAACTTATACGAAAGAAAATCAACCATCAATACTATTTTAATTACCCAAACAACTCAGAATGAGAACCAGTCCTGGCCAGCTTTAAAAGACTTTCTTCTTCATCCACCTTGTAAATCAAGAGCCAATCTGAAGAAATCGATACGATATGGCATTCCATATACCCTTTCCAGTTCCCTATCAACTTATGGGGCCGATGAACAGAAGGATCTAATTCTTCCTCTTGCGATAAAGTATCAATGACCTTTTTCAATTCCCCCAGATCATACTTCCCTGACTTGGCCAGCTTTTTGAAATCCTTTTTAAACTGGCTTGAAGGCTTTAGCGCCAGCATTTACCCACCAAGCTCTTTGAACAGTTCTTCAGAATTCCCATAGGTCTTCAAATCTACATCGCCTTCAAGCTCATTGATAGCTTTCTGAGTAAGTTTATTGGGGACCTTGATTGAAAAAGGGATTTCTTTTCTTAGAAGAATCTGCCTATAGAGCATGTTCACAACCGTAGAGTGATCAAGGCCCATACTTCGGAGGATCTCCCCTACTGACTCTTTCAAATTCTTGTTGGTCCGAATATTTAGATTCACCGTTTTTTCTGCCATTTCAACACCTTACACATTATATAGTTCAATGTGCGCACAACGTCAACACATTTTTTGAAGTTTTCTTCTGATTATCGAATAAAGAAGCCCCCTTCTGGGGGGGTGAAGGGGGCCATGAAAGAAATAATTGCTTGTGCCGAAATAGTTTAACTATTCACGCGGTAAAAGGCAAACCAGAACGGCTTATCAAACCATTCAATGCAGTGCTCCTTTACCATTTTCTTCCTCTTGGGCAATAGCCGCATATAACAAACGCCCCTTCTCGGTTATTTCAAAAACCGGATCTCCATCCTTTGTTATAAAAGCATCTTCTTTAATCTCAACGAGACCATCATGGGGGCCACGCCACATTCGTGCATAATCGGGCGTTAGCGTATTGTACGCACAATTGGGTGTCCAGTTATAGTCCTTTATCTCAGGCTGTTCTATAAAAATCATAAACTCCGTTAACAATGATGTGTTCAAACATCAATGGAGATATGTGCGCCAAGTGAGAATTTTCTATCACATGCCCATCTGCTCTCAATTTCCTCACGATACGCTCTATTTGAGTTGTATTCCAAACCAGTATCGCATTGGAGATCAAGCTTAAAGAGCTCGCTTTGTTGATGATATCGTCAATTTTTCCGGACATGAATTGACCTCGATGTGCAAAGAAGATGAAATCAGCAAGGTTATGACGATGCTCTCCACGGTTAAGTTGCCGATGTACATCCTTCCTCAGATTAAAATCTTGAATATAGTTCATTATGTAGATAGTTTTGAGGAATCGTCCCAATTCCATCAAACCCTTTGATAGCCTGTCAGACGGTGATGAGCTGGAGAGTCTCTGTATCACAACATTGGCTGGCACAATGCGGTTTTTTAATGATGCTGCGATCCGTGCAAATTGATCCCACTGTTCCTTGATTATTTCAAGATTGAGCGTTTCCTTGAAAAGTGGGTCCAACTCTCCTAGATAACTGTTCCGATCAAGGCGAAACAATCTCTGTTTCTTTAGGTCCTTGAAGCGCGGCATGAAAGAAAATCCCAGTAAATAACACAGTGCAAAGATGAGATCCATATAGCCGCCTGTATCTACATGATGTTGGAAAACTGGTAATGAGGAATCGTTCTCAAGGAGGCCATTTAATACATAAGGAGCCTCTCTTTCGGAACAAGAGATTACTGCGGTATTAAAAACACTGTACTGGTCAGAAACATGCGTATAAATGGTAAGGGCCCTTTCGTAATATCCGAAATACCTGGGATAAAAGGATGAAATCAAAGAGCTTTCTCTAACTCCATATCTTTTCCCATCGGATGACGACACTTCTCCTTGGCCATAAATGCCACTGGTTTCAAGACCTTGCTGATAATCGACTAGCACTGTATTTGCAGCAGTTAAGGTGTCCTTACGGATGAAGTTCCTAGAGAAATTCTGAAGCATATTGACTGTGATGTTTTCTGTACTGTCCGCCATGCTAGAAATCCCAAGATTGGTGCCATGAGCAACCAATCCAGCAAAAAGAAGCGGTAAATCCTTCGAAGTTGATGAATTTGAATTTCCTGCAGCTTGAAACTTCTCAGAGAACCCACACCATTGGTTCACTTCTCGTAATAGCTGTTCGATTCTTATTTTGGGGAGTAAAGAATGAATTTGTTGCCTGATTTGACTGGTCTCTGGAGGTTCTAATACTGCAAGGTCTTTACCGAAACTTATCTCCCCTTTACGATGCTTGATGAATGGATTTTGATGGAATCCACGAATAGCCTTATTCGCAGTCTTTACATATTTTTCTTTGAGAATACCTAAGGCTTCATCGACATCTACAGATACTTTGGGATTCTGGTAAACTTCCGGTGTTTCCTTTTCCCAATTTTTATCTCCGGAGATGAGATCCCAAAAAGACCGATGCCTTCGGCTCTCTGGCAAAAAAATGTCTCCTGAATTGAGAGCGTTTTTCAGGGTGAAGGCGAGGCTCAGTTCCCAAGTTCTTCTGTTTAATGAACCATCCTCATAATATAGGGCTTTACGCCATGTATTGGGGACAAATCCAATGGGCGCCTCTTTTGGGATTTCTTTGAGATCTCCTTTATCCAATTGTCTAACAAGTTTAATGGCTTCGGTGATATGTTCCGCGCCTGGTTGCGACACAAGGTTCAGAGACAAAAATCCAGAAAAATATCTTCGGAAATTTGGGTACTTCCCTTGTAGTTTCTTTATAAGCCCCATATCCTCAAGGTCTCTGAAGGATTCACTGTCATCAATGGCAGATTTCAGATCGATCGGGTTGATAGACTTAAGAAACTCTCCTATGGTCATATCTCCATTCCCTTCGAAAGAAAGGAGCGTTCTGCCAAGATTTTCTAGTACCTGAACGCCTTTACGGAATTTTTTTCGGAATCGCCGATGCTCATGCTCATGGGAATTACGGGCACTTCTCTCCATATCGGTCAAAAACTTTGAATTCATCTCTACGAGGTAATCCAACATTGTTTTTTTGGTATCAGACATAAAGCATGCAATCAAGGCATATCGTTTATTTTCCTCGAATCTTTTCAAACGCCACACATCGTACGTCTTCACAGCCTTCGAGAGCTCTTGAATCAATCTGGGATTGACTCCCGTAAAGGGGATTGAATCTATGCCAACCGCTGATAACCATTCGTACTTCTTGATGTAGGCCGAAATGATTTTTGCTTTTGGCTCCTGAGGATACTCGCTGAAACTGTATAGCCTTGATTTATTTTCACCTTCTTTCACTTTCAGTAATTCATCAAAATGCTTTCTTACCGCCTCTGGTATCTGTTCTGTAATCTCTTTAAGTATCTTTTTCTCAACCTTTGAGTAGAGAGAGTTGACTACCCGGTACATCAGTTTTATCGGAGGTAAGACTATTCGTCTGCTCTTCAAGAAATTTTCCGCTAATTGAGCCAGATCTTCAACATAGAGAGAAGCCGATAGAGTGTTTCCTATCCAAGTCTCGAGTAAATTCCTGGCAGCGGTATCGAATAATGAGTATCCCAAATAGTTCCGAATTTCCTGTTGGTACTCGGTTTCAGTTTTAATTCTTGGTCCTTCACTTAGGCTTAACACCGATTCAAGGCCTAACTGAGTTCCGATATAACCAAGAATTTTTGTAGAAACGGTAGAATAATCCTCCAAGAATCTCCCATATTTTCTCAAGACACAAATCTGTACAGCAAACCTTCTTCGGTTATCATCACCTCTTCGGGATTGAATCAGATTTTTATCATTCTCAGATAAAGTCCAATCAAAGGCCAAATCTTCGAGGGAGGGGTCTCTTGGAAGCCTTATCGTTGTGATCTTTGGTGTGAACTGGATAATATTATCGTCTGGGTTCTCTATATCCTTTTTAATAAGCATTGAGGGAACTCCGTTCGAGGTTTTCAGCCATCTCCTCCTGGGTTGGTTTTACATATATTGCTGTTGTGTCGAGGGATTCATGTCCCATCAGGTTAGATAGTTCAACCAGTTTGTTTGGGTTCGCCTTTAAAAAATTGATGGCAAAGGTGTGCCGAAGAGTATGTGGGGACACTGGGATTCGGGTAATATTTGCTCGCCTAGCAAGGGATTGGATAATGCGTTGCAAACCTCTGATGGAATATGGTTTGTTCCTCATCGTCAAGAATACATAGTCTTCAGGTGTGTAATTGGCCCTGGTTTTGAGATAGGCCATTAAGGCTCGTCTTGCAGCGGTATTTAATGGAACTTCTCTTTCCTTTAATCCTTTGCCGGCGCAAATTCTGATATTCCCGGATCTCGCATGTACTGTAATATCTGATAACTTTAATCCGATTAGCTCACTGACTCTAAGTCCTGTTTGTATGAGTGTCTGTACCAGTGCATAGTTCCGCTTTGAGAGGCCATGTGAAGATGTGCCTGAAACGCTAAGGAATGCGTGTACTTCCTTTGGAGACAAACCACTTGGACAATACCTTGTTGCTGATTTTAGC
>CAYMND010000263.1:0-4629 GCA_964391685.1 uncultured Clostridia bacterium
CGACAATCTCGAGCGTGCCTTGAAGGTCCAGAAAAGCGAAATTCCCAATCAGTCGGTACTTTCCGGGGTAGAGATGATTTTCAAACTTCTGACTGAAACACTGAAAAAATTCGGGATCGAGGAGATCGCCGCCCAAAAAACGGTGTTTGATCCTTCGCTTCACCAAGCGTTGTCAAAAGTGGAGGATGCCAGCGTAAAGGAAGCCACGGTCATGGATGTTTACCAGAAAGGATTCTTTTATAACGGAAAGCTGCTTCGGCCGGCGTTGGTGCGTGTTGCCCTTCCAGCAGAAGCCATACCGGAAGAAGTGAACGACAAGGAATAATAATGGCCAAAACGATTGGTATTGATCTGGGAACAACCAACTCTTGCATTGCCTATCTGGATGGTCAGGATGTTCAAATCATACCGAATCCCGAAGGCGCCCGGGTTATTCCTTCCATTGTGGCTCTGAATCGTGATGGGGAATTCATTTTTGGTAATGTTGCAAAAAGACAGTTTATCACCAACAACGAGCAGACGATCTGGGGCGTGAAACGCCTGATGGGAAGGAAATATAACTCTCCAGAAGTGGACCGTATCCGACAATATGTCTCTTATGAGATTCTTCCTTCGAAAAACGGAGATGCCGCGGTGAAATTGGGGGGGACGGTTCTTACGCCGGAAGAGATTTCCGGTAAGTTGCTGGGCTACCTGAAGAAGACCGCCGAAGATTTTTTGGGTGAAGAAGTTACCCAGGCGGTCGTAACCGTACCGGCATTTTTTAATGATGCACAGCGTCAAGCGACGAAAGTTGCCGGCGAAATCGCCGGATTGCATGTTGCCAGGATCATCAACGAACCGACATCGGCGTTGATCGCATACCGGGATCGAATTGACGAGGAAGGGCTTTATGCGGTTTACGATCTTGGGGGCGGAACTTTCGATATTTCGATCGTTGAAGTTCAGACGGGTGTTCACAGAGTCGTTTCCACAATGGGTGATACTTTTCTGGGAGGAAGTGACTTTGATGTAAAGGTGATCGAATGGGTTCTCGAAGAGATCAAAAAGGATATCGCCAAAGATTTATTCGATGACAAATCCATCTATCAAAGAATTATCCAGGCAGCTGAAAAAGCCAAAATTGAGCTTTCATTCAGTGAAGTGACCAACCTGTCAATACCCTATCTGTATCGATTTGATAACGGTCAGATCTATCATTTTCAGCGGGAACTCCGGCGGGCTCAACTCGAAAGGGATACGCTGCCTCTGATTGATAGAACATTGGAGTTGATCAAGAAGTCACTGGATGATGCCAATCTAAAACCAGATCAAATTCTGCGCTGTGTGCTGGTCGGTGGTCAAAGCCGCATGCCATTGATTGCTCAGAAGCTTTCCGCCTTTTTCGGTAAAGAGGTGTTCTCGGATCTGAATCCTGAAGAAGTAGTCGCACAAGGTGCGGCCACCCAGGGTGCGATATTGAAGGGAGAAATACACGACCTCCTTCTTCTGGATGTCACTCCGCTCTCTTTGGGTGTTGAGACCAAAGACGATACCTTTACCGTACTGATAGAACGCAACACAACGATTCCGACTAAAAAATCGATGATATTCACCACCATCAGCGACAATCAGCGGACGGTGACCATTCATGTCAGACAGGGAGAGCGTGAAATCGCATCGGAAAATAGATCGCTGGGGATTTTCAACCTGGTGGGGATTCCGTTGGCGCCCAAAGGGATACCTCAGATAGAAGTGGCTTTCGAAATCGATTCCAACGGCATCGTCAAAGTGTCGGCCACGGACAAACAGACCGGAATGAGCCAAAGCATGACGGTTCAGCCCAGTAGTGGTCTGGCTCCGGAGGAAATTGATCGTATCATCAAAGATGCGGATGTCAAAAAAGCTGAGGATCGAAATCGGCAACATGTTAACAATTTGAGAAAGCAGCTGGAAGATGAACTGGAAAACGTGAAGTTTTATTATGAACGGCACAAGGAGAAATTTACCCCGGCGGAAAGTGAAGATTTTGATCGGTTTATCAGTCGGGCTGAAGAAGTGTTGATGCAGAATGATGACGCCCAGACTTTGTCCAATACGTTGAACAAAACGCAACAGGCGCGGGCCCGCATCAACGAAAAACTCTTGTCGCAATACGAGGAAAAGCAGAATGGCTAAACGGGATTATTACGAGGTTCTTGGTGTATCGAGAGATGCATCCTCATCCGAAATAAAAAAGGCATATCGTAAAATGGCTTTGGAAAACCATCCGGATAGAAATCCCGGAGATTCCAATGCGGAAGAAAGGTTCAAGGAGGCTTCAGAAGCCTATTCAGTGCTTGGCAATGAAGAGAAGAAGAGTCTTTACGACCAGTATGGCTTCAATGGACTGAAAGGGGCGAACGGATTTTCGGAAGGATCGTTCTTCAGTGATTCGATTTTTTCTGATTTTGAAGATATATTGGGAGGATTGTTCGGATTTGGATCTGTATTCGGACAGAGGGGGAGGCGTTCTGGAACTCAGAGAGGTCAGGACGTCATTGTGGAGGAAAAGATTTCCTTTAAAGACAGTTTTACAGGAATAAAGAAAGATATTTCATTTTTACGTGAACAGAGTTGTCAAGAATGCAATGGAAGCGGTTCTGAGCCGGGTCATCAGCCTGAAGTCTGCAGGCAGTGCCAGGGAACTGGGACGATTCAAAGGCGCAACGGATTCTTTGCAATATCTACGATTTGTCCGTTGTGTCAGGGGAAGGGGAAGCGTGTGACGCATCCATGTCATGCCTGCTCGGGAAATGGCCGAGTGAAGCAGGAAAAAAAGCTGCAGTTGAACTTTCCGCCTGGTGTGGCTGATGGGAATAAGCTGAGAATATCCGGAGAGGGGGATGCGGGTGGTAATGGAGGACCTGCCGGAGATCTTTACATATTGATCCGGGTTCTTGCCGACGATCATTTTGAGCGGGATGGAGACGATCTGCTCACCCAGATAGAGATCACTTTCTCTCAGGCAGCCCTGGGAGATGAGATCGAACTGGAAACGTTCGTCGGGAAAGAAAAAATTACCATCGAGGCCGGAATTCAAAGTGGAGATGAAATTAAATTACGGGGAAAAGGTTTCAAGAGCGTCAATGGTTGGGGGAAAGGCGATCTCAGGGCGTTTATCAGAGTTCAAACACCGCAAAAGTTATCAAAACAGGCCAAGGAGTTATTCCGGCAATTGAGGCATTTGGAGCAGGAGAATCTTGTAAACAAGCGCACTTTATTTCAATAGAGATGTCGACACGGCGTTTTTTTTGTTCTGAACCACCTCGACAGGGGGTTCTGGTCATACAGGGGGAAGAAGTCCATCATATTTGTGATGTCAATCGGTTGCGAGAGGGGGCGTTGCTTGAGGTCACCGATGGAAGAGGATGGGTACATCGCGGACAGATTGATGTCTGTCGACGAGACCAGGTTGTTCTAACTGTACAAACAAGTCAATACACAGAGCCGCAAGATGTAAAACTCAGGCTGGCAGTCTCCTTGTTGAAAGGCAAGGCCATGCATTTTGTCGTAGAACGGCTGACCGAAATCGGAATCGGTCATATTACACCGGTGATTTTCAATAGAACCGATGTCCAGAATTTTGAGGACAGAAAACCCCAGAAATGGACACGGATTGCCGAACAGGCAATAAAAATCAGTGACAATCCATGGCTGCCGAAAATTGATGCTCCAGTTCAATTGTCCGATCTTCTGGATGAGGTGCCCGGGGAAAGCATAAAACTGCTGTTTGATCTTGAAGGAGAGACCGAGATCAAGGCGATGGGTAATATAGACGCACCGGTATTGTTTGTTGTCGGTCCTCCGGGAGGAATAACGGATTCGGAGCGAGAGCTCCTGAAAAGTTCGGGATTCCGATCGATTAAAATGAGTCAATGGACTTTTCGCAGTGAAACAGCGGCACTGTTTTCGGCTGTTTGGCTGAAAATGTCTATGTCGGATGAGGGCCAATCATGATTGAGCTGACCGGACAGATTGGAAAATACAAGATCCTCAGAAAACTGGGAAGTGGGGGCTTCGGGACAGTATACCTGATGGAGGATACAATTCTGCTTGCCAATAGAGCGGTCAAAATTCCCCACAGAACAAATCTTGCCGCAGATACTCTGTTTCAGGAATCAATCGTCCAGACCCGTTTGCTCGATCACCCGAATATTGTCAAATTGCTGACTGTCGATGTGGTTGACGGCAATGTTCTGATGGTTATGGAATACGTTGAAGGGACTGATCTGGAGACCTTGATCGATCAAAAAACAAAGCTGGATTTACCGAATTCAGTCAGATATCTCAAGCAGATCCTATCCGCCCTGTCTTTTGCGCATGACCAGCGCGTGATCCATCGTGATATCAGACCCTCAAATATCATGATTGATCAGAAGAATAATGTAAAAATTACGGATTTTGGCACTTCAATTCTCTTGAAAGACAGGCAGTATGCAACGACTCGAATCGGTTCACCGCCTTATATGGCTCCTGAGCAGTTTGAAGGGAAGGCGGTGTTCGCCTCAGACATTTATTCTGCCGGATGCCTTTTCTATGAGATGTTGACCGGTTTTCCTCCAGTGGTTCTGGCCAACCCAATGGAAATATACAAGCGGGCGAAAGAAG
>CAYMND010000264.1:0-4617 GCA_964391685.1 uncultured Clostridia bacterium
TACCTCCAAAGGGCGAAATTGATATCGTTATCTTATCCCCCTCAACCACGTCATTGTTGGAAAAGATCAGATTCCGGCGAGTCACGATCGGTGTCCCCGTATCATCCACCTGCAATCCCTGAGGACTGAATCCCAGTTCGACTGGAATCGCCGACGTTGTCACGCCGTTTTCCTCGAGGTCAATGGATAAAAGGTGTTTTCGGGACAATGTGACGGCCGGTCTTTTCAAGTCTTTTATCCAGTTGCCGGCATCGTCCATAAATTCCACGATCATGGTGTACTGGGTTTCATCGTGTTCATTTACATCCAAAGCCAGCCGGTAGGGGCGGTTGGTGGTGGCGGCGTTGTAGCGGATGCGGTTGAGTTCTCCGACAATTTCGCGGACATGCTTGCTCAGCATAATTCTCTGGTCACCTTGGGTGAGCATCTTGACCGGGATGAGCACCATCAGGCTGACGATGGCCATTACCATCAGCAGCTCCACCATGGTGAAACCCCTTTCTGTCTTTTTTTTCTTGTACATTTTCCAACTTCTCCATAAATGATCAACTATGGTTGACTTGTTCAATGCAAGTTGCTTGCCATGTTAAACCGTAGAGTTGAATGTAATTATGGGAAGAGGAAGCTTGATTCTTGGGTAAAAAAGAAACACATGGGTGGCTGTCACCGCAATTCGTCCGGATTCAGTACCGGGTGTCTAACTTATGGGACAATTTTGACCGGCGATACTGGAAAAAAAATTGCTTGAAAGAAGCGGATCATTCTTAAAGGGAATATGATGTCCGCCATGGAACGGAGCGGTTCGAAGCCGCTCCGTATTCCGGGATTCGGGATTGGGGAAAAAGAAAGATTCAGCAACGAACGACTCGGACCTGGGTACTGCCTGCGTCCGGAAACTTTTGCCTATTGAGGTTTCTCTACTTGCAACCCAGACAAAACCCAAGGTTTTGTCTATTGTTCGTTGCTGAACGAATCTGAACGGTCAAGAAGGTTGAGAGGGGTTGAGAAGGTTGAGAGGGTTGAGATGAAAACGAATCCCCAATCCCGAGTCCCGAATCCCGTCTTCCTACTCCTCGTCCGGAGGATTCACGGGATCGTAGGACAGCACGATGGTCTGCCCCTTGCCGTCTTCCAGGGTCAGGGACTGATAGTACTTTTTGTTGGGGTGGATGATGGGGTACCAGGCCAGAATCTGCTGCTGGGTGTTCTTGCCCGGCAGGGTGACCACATAGGTTTCCGATTCCCCCTCGTCGAGCTTGGTGGTGACGTCGATGAAATAGATGACGATGGAGGCCGGACCGTTGTTCTTGACGATGACGATGGCTTCCCCGTCCATGTTGCAGCCGGTGCTGGAGATCCAGAGAACCGCTGCCGCCGCTATCAGTAAAAAATGGAATATTTTCTTGCTCATGGCTACCTCACGCTGTCTGTTCTTGTCCTTTCATGAATTCATCATTATGAAGACAAGCCGTCTGAATGTCAATCGATTCGGATGAATATTGGGACATGGAGTCGGTTTCCGGGGTTGAAAATCGCTTGCAATGCTACCGGGGATATGGTAAATATCCTCTATGGAACAGCTTTTTTTGAACGGTTCGACTCCAGGTATGAGTACCTCCGGCGCCGCCAGTGCCGTGGCCAACGGGGACGTGATCTCGCTGCTCGGCGGAGTGTCGCTGATCGGAAAAATCGTCCTGGTCATGCTGATGGTTTTCTCCATCATCTCCTGGGCGGTGATCATCTTCAAGCTTTTGGAATATTCCAAGGCCAAGAAGCACGGCCGCCGCTTCGTCGCCTATTTCCGTAAGACCAAGAACTTCGCCGACATCAGCAAGTATTGCTCCATGTCCCCCCAGAATCCGCCGGCCGAAATCTTCAAGAGCGGTTTCCGCAGCCTGTCCCAGCAGTTCGCCGGGAACAAGGAAAAAAAGGCGCTCAACGTTTCCATGCTCGAGCGGACCCTGCTGCAGTCGTCCAACCTGGAAATCAACAAGCTGGAAAGGCTCAACGGCTTTCTGGCCACCACGGCTTCGGCAACGCCCTTCATCGGGCTTTTCGGTACGGTTTGGGGCATCATGCTGGCCTTTCAGGAGATCGGTCTGCAGCAGAACGCCAACCTGGCGACTGTCGCGCCCGGTATCGCCGAAGCGCTGATCAATACCGCCCTGGGTCTCTTTGCCGCCATTCCCGCCGTTATCTTCTACAATCTTCTGCTCAACAAGCTCAAGGTGCTGATTTCCGATATGGACGATTTCGTGGGTGAATTTCTGACTGTTTCCGAGAACCTTGTACAATGAGAACGAGACAGAGACGCCTGGCCAGCAACATGTCGCAGATCAACGTGACTCCACTGGTCGATGTCATGCTGGTCATGCTGATCATTTTTATGGTCACGGCTCCGATGATGCAGGCGGGCATCACCGTCAACCTGCCTTCGGCGGAAACCCGCAGCAACCCCAGCGAGGGCGGCCTGATTCTGACCATCAACAAAGATAAATATATTTTCATTGAAGACAAACCGATTCATCTGCTTCTGCTGGAAGAGACCCTGCGCAGCCGCATGGCCGCGGAAGAGAAAAAAATCGTCTTTCTCCGGGCGGACCAGGACATCCCCTACGGCTACGTGATATCGGTTATGGATGTCATCAAAAAGGCGGGAATCGAAACGGTCGGTATGATCGTCCAGCCCAAAGACAAGCGATGAAATTCAGCTCGACAGTGGTGGTTTCCGTTCTGGCCCACATCGGACTGTTTTCCCTCTTCTACCTCAAACCGGCGGATCATCTGAAAAAAGGCATGACCTATTACGTGGACCTGGTGTCCATGCCGGGCGGTGGCGACGGCAGACCTCCGGGGGGCGGCAGAGGAACGGCCGGGACTCCGAAGGTGCAGGTTGCACCGGCGGAGGGCGGACGGGTAAGAGATCTGACGGTGGCCAAAGAGACCACGGAATCGGAACTCCGTTTTCCCGACGAGAAAAAAAAACCCGGAAACAGACGCAAAGCGGATAAACCCAAGCCAAAAAAAGCGGAGAAACTGGTGACGGTTGTGACCCGCAAGGAGCCCGCCGTCCAGAGTCGGTCGGAAGGCGATAAAACCGGCACAGGGGACGAAAAAGATCAGTTTCTGCGTATCGGTGTCGGCGGGGAAGGAAGCGGGGAAGGCAGCGGAACGGGAGAAGGCAGCGGTGACGGCCGGGGATGGGGGTTCGGTCCCGGAGGTCCGGGCGGAGGTCAGAACTACTACTTCGCCGTGCTTCAGAACAAGATCAAGAACGCCTGGTTCAATACCGCCATCGCCGCCGGCGATGGGGAACGGATCGCCTACGTCGCCTGCCGCATCGACCGCAGCGGCCGGGTAAGCGATATCCGGATCTATCAGGGCAGCGGAGACGAGGCCCTGGACACATCGGGGCTCAGGGCGGTGCGGCGGGCGGCGCCATTTCCGCCTTTTCCGGCCAGCAATCCCAATCGGTACATCGATGTGATTTTCGAATTTGAAGGGAGAAAAAGATGAAGAAATGCTGTACTCTGTGGCTGTTGATTCTGATCTGGCTTGTTCCGGCTTCATGGGCTCAGGAAGCGGTACGCATCCGGATCAGCGAAGGGATTCCCATGATCCCGGTGGCGCTGCCCTCTTTCATCGCCCGGGATGTCGCCCCGGAGCTGAAAGGAGTCGTGGACGAGCTGTCGGACACCCTCTGGCAGGATCTCGCCTATTCCCGGGTGTTCAAGCTGATTCCCAAGGAGCAGTACGGCTTTGTAGCCTCCATCGATCCCAACCGGATCCGCTTCAAGGATTGGGCGTCACTTCAGGCCAACATCCTGATCGTCGGTGAAATCAGTTTTCCCGGTCCCGACCGGCTGGTCTTTTCCTTCAAGGTCTACGACACGCAGGCGGAGCGGTTCATTTTCGGTCGCAACTACGGAGGAAAGAGCGATCATGTCCGTCTGATCGCCCACAAGGCCGCAGACGAAATGATGAAACATTTCGGTGAAACTCCATTCTTCACCAGCAAAATCGTATTCGTTTCGGAACGGGACGGCAACAAGGAAATTTACATGATGGATTACGACGGTCAGCGGGAACGTCGCATCACCCAGAACGACACCATCGACGTCCAGCCGTCCTGGAGCGGAGACAACGAGCGCATCATCTACACCTCGTACCGCAAAGGGGCTCCGGATCTCTACGCCTTCGACATCTATACCGGAAAAACAGAGGTCATATCCAGCGGCGGAACCAACTGGGGGGCCGACTGGTCGCTTCAGGGGGACCTGCTGACCTATACCTCGACCAAGGTGGGCGGTGTGGCCCAGATTTTCGTCCGTGACATGCAGAGCGGCCGGGAAAGGCAGTTGACATTCAACCGCATTATCGATACGTCTCCCTGCTTCAGTCCCAACGGCAAACAGATCGTCTTCACCTCGGAGCGCATGGGGTCGCCGCAGCTCTATATCATGGGAGAAGATGGCGCCAATGTACGCCGTCTGACATTCGAAGGGAGCTATCACGATTCACCGTCCTGGTCGCCGGACGGAGAACGGATTGCCTATGTATCCCGCATTGAAGGCCGTTTCGACATCTACATTTACAACCTGACCAGCAACAGTGTCT